>JAICVT010000549.1 GCA_025935235.1 Ktedonobacterales bacterium
CAGGAGCGGGGTATAGTGTGGGGTGGCCCTTTGCGGCGCCTGATGATGTCAGTGGCCTCAAACAAGCTGACATCGCATGCAATCAAGAACGCTGGACGCCTGTGAACGTTACAATGGCGCTCAGGTGAATGCGTGTTTCCCATCGTTCCGTGTCGGCGCTCAGAATGAGGAGAACAGATGGCGCTCGATTCGTCAGGCGGATACTACTCGCCCAGCAGCACGCTCATCGGGCGCACGCCACCTGTCGCGGGGCAGCTATTTCGCAGGCAGTCCAGCCCGAAGGCGCTCTGGATGGTCAGCAGCAGAGCGTAGTGGTTGTATGCGGTGTCATCCTTCACACCGCGCGGACCGTGGTTGGTGATGACGATCGTGGCGACATGCCCGCCATCGGTTGAGAGGCCGAATGGTGGAATCCCGGAGTCCAGCGACGACTCATCCCAGGTGATGAAGATGGCGTTCTTGCCCTGCGACCACACGCTCGACCCCATGATCTCGCCGACCACCGTATTGACATACGCGTCGCCCGCGCTCACCAGCGTGTCCTCGTCGCCGCAGGCCGAATCGCCATGCATGTCGTCGCACAGCCCAGGGGTGATGAACGAGAAGTTGGGGACGACGCCGCTAGCCAGATCAGTCGCCAACTGCGTCTCTGGCACGATCTTCGTCAGCTCCTCCGGGCGCTGTGTCTCTGGATAATGGGCCAGGAAGTTCATAAAGGGGTTGTGCTTGGAGGCGTACAGCGCGCCATCGGTCGTGGCGGTCTCGCCGAGGAAGCCGGGGTGCGGCAACCCCTGCTGATAGCTCTTCCAGCTCAGCCCAGCGGCTTCGAGCTGGCTGCCAAGATAGGGCGCCGACTCGGCGTTCACGGTATACGAGGCGTCGTCGGCGATGCCGAACGTGCTGCCGCCGACCAGCGCCACATAGTTCGGCTCGCTGGGATGCGCCACCGCCCAGTAGTTGGTCGCCAGGCCATACTGGCGGGCGAGCGCGTTGATGTGCGGCGCCTGCGACGAGCCGATGATGTCGTCGTAGTCATGGTTCTCCATGACGATAAGGAAGATATGCTGGAAGGCTGGCGAGTGCGTCGGCGTATAGCTCGGGTTGACGTTGATCTGCGGCCCGCATCCCGCCAGCAGCGCGCTCGCCGCTATCACCAGCGCCAACGCCGCGCGCCAGCGACGCCCGAACGCTCGCCACATTACGCTCTCCTCCTGACCTCACCCCCCGCCCCCTCTCCTCGTGGGAGAGAGGGAGATGGTAGCTCCCCTCGCCCCTTTGCGGGAGAGGGGTTGGGGGTGGGGGCTACCCTTCGATGATCCACGGATCGGTCGCGCGGGGATACTCCAGCAGCTCATCGGGCGCGAAGAAGAGACCGATCTCACGGTCTGAGGACGCTTGGCCGTCGGAGCCGTGGATGATATTCAGGCCCATGCTAACGGCGTAGTCGCCGCGAATCGTGCCAGCGGGCGCCTCCCACGGCTTGGTTGGCCCCATCAGCCCGCGGGTCACGGAGATCACGTTGGGGCCCTCGATCACGCCGACGACGACCGGGCTGGAGGTGATGTGCTTGATGAGGCCCTCATAGAAGGGCTTGCCCTGGTGCTCGGCGTAGTGCCGCGCCGCCAGCTCTGGTGAGATGCGCATCAGCTTGAGGCCGACGATCTTGAAGCCTTTGGCCTCGAAGCGCGCGAGTACCTGGCCAACCAGCCCGCGCTGCACGCCTTCGGGCTTGACGATGATGAGCGTTCGCTCCACGGGAATCTATCCTCCAGCGATGAGTGGATGATGAACTGTGCGCCGCGCCACGCGCGAGCCGTTGCATTGTACCGCCTGCGCGCGGGAGTCTGCTGCCGCGTGGGATGAGCGACTGGCGAATCCGGGCGGCTGGCGGTTGAACCCGCGCCTGGGAGGCCCGTTGGGCCGCGAACTCCGCCTGCGCGGACTTGGGAATCGCTCCCGAACCCGCGCAGGCGGGTTTTGCGGCGGCGCGCACGCCGCCTCCCAGGCGCGACTTCAGTCGCCAGCCTAGTAGCTGCCGATCTGCTCGGCGAGGCGCAGGCTGGCCTGGCCCGACTCCATGCGGATGCGGCCGAGGTTGGCCTGCACCGCACAGCGCACGACG
>JAICVT010000476.1 GCA_025935235.1 Ktedonobacterales bacterium
AGGCGCGTGTCAGGCCGAGCGTAGCGATGGCGGCGTCGGGCGGCGGAAAGAGCGCCGGATGCGGCGACTGGTCGGGCAGCGGTGATGGCATCGTCATAGGTGTGCGATCCTTGTCCCTGTGCTACGCGGCGAAGATGGATGGGTGGTCGCCGCCGATGACGGTCTCGGCGGCCAGCGGCATGTGCGCTCGTCTGGTCATACGGCTCAGCGATAGCGCAGGTTCCACGCCATTTGTATTGTAGCGTGCGCGGAGGCGCGAACGACCAGCGCCATCACGCGCACGCCGTTGCTACTGCCCGATGGTGGGGGAGGAGAGCGCGTCGCCCGCCGCGAAGCTCCAGATCTTGCTCCCGCTACTGGCAGACAGCGCGTAGAGCGCGCCATCGCCCGCGCCGATGAAGAGTCGCCCCTGTGTGATGACGGGCCAGCCATAACCCAGGCCGAATCCGCCGTTGACGTGGAACGACCAGATCTTCGCGCCGCTCGATTCGCGCAGCGCGTAGAGCGTGCTGTCGCTGGCCGTCACATACACGATGCCGTTGGAGGTCGCGGGCGTACCCGTCATGCTATCGCCCGCCTGGAATCGCCAGAGTTGATGCCCCGCGCTGACGCTGACGGCATAGAGGTAGTGGTCGTTCGAGCCGAAGTAGACCGCGCCGTTGTCTATCGCGGGCCGACCGAAAATCTGCCCACCGGACTGAAACTTCCATTTGATCGAGCCGTTGCTGGCATCGAGCGCGTAGAGGTTGCCGTCATCAGCGCCGCAATAGACAACGCCATTGGCCACCGCTGGCGAGGTGAACTCGATCGCCACGAGCTGCGTGCGCCAGCGCAGCGCGCCCGTGCTGGCGTTGAGCGCGTAGAGGTAGCCATCTGTGGCGCCGACATAGAGCGAGCCATCCGACTGCACATTGACAGAAGCATTGATGGCGCTGCCAGTCGGATACTGCCAGCGACTCTTGCCCGTGCTGGCGTCGAGCGCGAAGACGACGCCATTTTCCGTCGCGCCATACAGCATGCCATTGAGCAGCGCTGGCCGACCGGTGACGCCACTGCTCGCCGCATCGCCCTGCGCCTGCCAGATCACGTGACCGGCGTTGATGGCGTAGATCAGCCCACTCTGTGTCGTCACATAGGCGATGCCATTGTTCGTCACTGGCTTGTTCACCGAGCCAGTGACGGATGTCTTCCAGCGCTGGGCGCCTGTCTGCGCGTTGACCCCGAAGAACTCGCCGCCAGCGGAGCCGACATAGACGGTCAGTTGCAAGAGCGATGGCGATGTGGCGGTGGTGGCTGTTGGAGCATGCGTGGCCGTCGTCGCGGTGGCGGCGCTGACCAGTGTTGCCGTCGCGGTCGGCGAAGGGGAGCCGCTGGTAGTCGCCGTCGCGCTGGGCGAGCCAGCGGTCGAGGCGCAGGCGGCCAGCGCCACACAGCAGACCACGAGCGGCACTGCGCGAATCAGATAAGCCAAGGTGATGCGCCGCGGAGTGAAGAGCATATGGACTCCTCCTGCTCGAACAGCGCGCCCGCCACACCCACAACCACCCCATGCCGTTCATGCGAGCGGAGACGTGAAATGCGCCATGCGAGCGCGGTCGGCCCAGACTCGAGCGCGGGTAGAGGACGCGAAACAGCACGGCGCGCGCCGCTCCCTGCCGGAGTGCGCGCAGCCGTCCGCTTGCGGATTAGTGTAGAGCAGCCCGCCAGCGCATTAATGCGTAGCGAGCTGGGTCGCTAGAGCTTCGGGGTGAGGGGGCTCTGGTGGAAAGCGGTAAGCTGTCCTGGCGCGATACCGCTGGCCAGCGCTACGGATGGTCGAAGATGTCATGGCCACCGATGCGCCGCCAGATGATATGCGGCTCGCCAGGAATCTGCTCCGGCCCGTACATGAACGTCGCACGCCCATCAGGCATATCCCAGGTCATCTCCTAAATGCCAGGGTATCCGCCCAGCGCGCTAATGCGCAGGCGCTTGCGAAATGGCTTCCCGGCTTTCATATCCGCCACCATCTTCACGACTGCTTTGGCGAAGAGTCGCCGCTCCGTTGGCGTCAGCGCCAGATACTCGCGCATGAACTGTTCAAACTCGTCATGCGTCGGCATCAGCGTCGATCTCAGCCTCACGCGCGATTTCGCACAGATCTTCGTCGCTTAGATCCAGATGCCGTAGCCAGTCAGTGGTCTGGTAGGCGCGCGGCTCCTTGAGCGGATTGCGCAGGCTCGCGATGAGCCGCGCCAGCAGCGCATCCGGCGTGGCGCCAGCGCTTTCCGCCGCGCGCGCCAGCGTCTGAAACTGCTCGTCAGTCAGCTCGATCATGTGGCTCATGGCGCTCTCCTCCGCTGGCCGCCATTCTACCATACGGCTATGCGGCGCGCTGATGAGCGTTTCGTAGCTGTCTACAGCTTCGGGGTGAGGGGACCCAACTGGTCCGCGGTTGGCTCTGCTCAGCAGAACCACGCTTCGGTCAGGTGCGGAGCTGGCCGCCGCGCGACCGCGGTAGTCGCGCCCGCCCGGGCAGCGACGGGAGCCAGCCGCTCCAGCCGCCGCTCGGCCACTGCACGCACATCGGCGAAGGTCTGCGCCGCCGGACGATGGAGCGTGGCGGCGCGCTCGACCAGCGCGGCCAGCTCGCGTTGCAGCGAGTCCATGCGCGGGTCGGCATGCGCCCAGCGATAGCTGAAAGCGGCCTCATCTAGCGGGCCGAGCCACTCGGCGGCGTCGTGGGCGGCGGTCCAGACGGCGGCAAAGGTTTCCGCGGCGTCCTCGTGGGCGCGGGCGGCGTGTTCGACGATCCTGGCGACTGACTGCTGAAGCTCATCCATGCGCGGGTCAGGGTGATCCCAGCGGTAGGTGAAAT
>JAICVT010000252.1 GCA_025935235.1 Ktedonobacterales bacterium
CCGAGGCCATACAGAAACGCCTCGGTGGATTCGCGCGCATCCGATGTGTAGATCAAGTCCTCACCGGCGTAGACGAACCAGCGCGCTTCGTGCGCGTGCCAGGTGATATTCCAGTAAAGGCGATTGGCGCGATCAATGCCGCCTTGCACGTTGTCATCCGGGAGATGATCCAGCCAGGGAAGCTTGTGCATGTGTATGCTCTCCTATGGACGCATCCAGGCGCAAGGCGCCGCAAGTTCTGCCTATCGAGCCGCGCCTCAGTCTCGCGCATCCTCGTCGGCGCGCGTGGTGGGCGCGAGGCGCGGCGGGGCCAGACGCGGGCGGCTGCTCTGGCTGGCGCGCCACTGTGGGGAGATCCGCAGGTGAAAGCTGGGCGCTTCGGCGGGCTGGCTGGCGGGGGATGAGGTTGAGCCAGGAACGGGGCGCTTGGCGGTCGCCGCCTCGGCCTGCGTCTCGGCTGGTTGCGTCTCTGGGACCTGCTCGCAGCGCAATAGCACGTCGCCCAGCGACACCACATCGCCCGCGAAGATCTGGGTTGGCGCGCTCAGGCGAGCGCCGTTGACCGCCACGCCGTTGCTGCTCTGCAAATCAGCGATGAAGTAGCCGACGGGCTGCCGCGTGATCTGCGCATGCTGACGCGAGATCGAAGGATCCGCCAGCGCGATGCCGCAGGTGGAGTCGCGCCCGATGGTAACGACCGGCGCCGCCAGCGGCCACGTCGTCGGCTGGCCCGCGCCGCTGGCCCCTTGGATCAGCGTCATCTGGAGCGCGGGCGCGCCCAGCGAGAAGGCGCCCGAGGCGCTGGCCGTTTTGCGCGTTTCCATGGCGGCGTCGGCTGGCTCGGCTGCATTAGCTGGCCCTGACGCGGCGCCTACGCCAGCGGCTCCGTCCGCGCGCAGCGTCAGCCGATAGCGCCGCCCACCCAGCTCAATCACGTCGCCATCGCGTAGCGGCAGACGTCCGCGCACCGCCTGCTGATTGATGCGCGTGCCGTTGAGGCTGCCGTAGTCGGCGAACTCCACGCGCCCGCGCTCCCAGCGCAGCTCGGCGTGCCGTCGCGAGACGCGGTCGTCGTCATCCAGCACGATATCGTTGTCCTGCTCGCGGCCAATCAGCGTCAGCGCGTGGATCAGCGCAATCGGGCGGGCGGAGCTAGCGTCGGCTGCGGCGTCGAGCGGCGTGAGCAGCCCCCACGGCTGCCCGTCGGCCAGCGCGGCGCGCGCGCGGGCAGGGTCATCCAGCGCGGCGGGCGAGACGGCGCCCTGTCGCGGCGGACGCTGCGCCGCCTGCGCGGCCAGCGCGACCTGCGCGGCGGGTGTGGCGAGCAGCGAGTACCAGCAAATCGCCGCCAGCGGCGCTACCCAGCCAACCAGCGCCTCCAGCGCCAGCGCGGCGCCCACCTCGCCCGCGCCGAGCGTCGGGCCAAAGACATTCAGCCGGTAGATGAACCACAGCAGCGGACCGATGTCGAGCGCGCTGGCGACGACACAGACGAGCAACGCGGCGATCACCTCACCCGTCACGCCGCGACGCCGCCAGAGGGCCCAGGTGGCGATAGCGATGGCGCTCAGCAGCGCGCAGGCGATGCCGCCAAAGACCCCGGCGCTGTACCACGCCGGAAAATCAATGGTTGCCATCTCGCCTGCTCCTCGCGCCGCTCCTCGCGCCGCCGCTGGCGCTACTCCATCGGCGCAATGCCAAGGTTCCGCTCATGCTGAATATCAATGATCTCCTTAATCTGGTGAGTCTGTACGTACTGCGCGTATTTCAGGTCGCCGTCGTTGTTGGCTTGGACGCCAGTGACGCCAAGACCATTGAGGTCCGATGTTTCCCAGTATTCCACAAGCGCGTGCGGGTCGTCGCTCACTGCGACGCCCAGGATGGCATGGTCAGACGTGAAGACGATGAACGGGCGCATGCCGAGCCGCTCGACCGCTGAGGCCATGATGACGCTCGTCTCCACGCACATGCCGGTCGGCGCGCTCTCGGCCAGCACATCGCGCGGGAGCAAGACCTGCTGCGCTGTGTCTGGGGTGAAGGGCGGGTTGTCGGAGGCGTAGCGCAGATGATAGTCGAATTGCAGCGTATCGAAGAGCGCGTCCACCTGGTCGCGCACCTGCTGTGGCGTGGCGGCGCCCTGATCGTAGCCAAAGAGCGCGGGCGTGGCGTCATACGCGATTGGATTGTCGCTCAGGCGCTTCGCCGCGCGCCCCCTCAGCGTCGTGATGCTGGGATCGTTGGGCGTCACCCAGCCAGCGATCAGTGGCATGTTGCTGACGCCGGTCGCGCTGTTGCGCCACTGTATCCACTGGCGCGAGATCAGCGTGATGGGCGCGCTGGTGGCGCAGAGTAAATGCGCGCCAGCGGTCAGTTGCAGGCGAATCTGCGCATCGTGGCGCTGCTGCTGGGCGAGGGCGTCGAGTGTGTTGGACGTGAGCAGCGGCGGCTTGAAGCTGGCCGAGCGAAAGCCCTGCGCGCTGTTGGCGTCCAGCGATTGCGGCTGGGTGAAGCCGGGGATCGAGATCGTCAGGCGGGTCGCCTCGGGGCGCGGGCTGCGGTAGCGCACCGTGACCAGCGTGGACAGATTGGGATAGAAGCCCGTGTAGAGGGTCTGGGGCGGACTCCAGGCGACCAGCGTGTCGCAGGCGGTGGTGTAGTCGGCGTAGGCGGCGCCATAGTGTGCATAGACGCGCAGGCCAAACGCGACGTAGATGGCCGAGCTTGCCAGCAGCGTGAGGAGTAGCGCGCCCAGCGCAACTCGTCTTCGCCGCATGCTTGGCCTCCGTGGGGCGAAACCCGCTCGTCTGTGGTCGCATCCCGCTTCCAGTCGGGTCAAAGGTACCACCGGGCCGGACTTTTGCGCAATCGAGGTGGGACTTTCAGGCAGGGCGCGTTACTGGCGAGCGCCCCGCCAGCGCGCAAACGAATCGCCTCTCCAGCGCGCGGCTGACGAGGCGATTGATGCGATGGCGATGCCCCCACCCCCAGCCCCGCTGCGCGGGAGAGAGAAGCTAGAGGCATAGGTGAGTGGGGAGCGGACTATTGCGCGCTCTCGTGGCGGCCCGGCATGTGCGACATGACGCCATGCTCCATTGACTGCGCGCCGTGCGCTACACCGCCGACGACCGACGTGACGCCATGCTCCAGCGATTGCGCTTCGTGGACGACACCGCCGACCACGCCGCCCGCCAGCCGCTCGGATCCGCGGCCCAGCGCCCCGGCGAGGCTTCCGGCGTCGTGGCCCAGCACACCGACGCCGCCCGCCAGCGCATGCTCGCCGCGCACAAGCTCTTCCTCAGCCTTGCGTCCCAGCACCTCAGCCTCTTTGATGGCTTCGGCCGCCAGCTTCTCGGACTCTTCGACCGCCAGCTCGATGGCCTTGATCATCGCGCGCAGCAGCTCTTCGATGGCGACGGTGATGGCCGCCGCGTAGGCAAACGCCACGCCCAGCGCCGCCGCCACTAGATGTGTCAGCCCACCGGGGATGACCGAGTGCGTCGTGGGGAAGCTGAGCACAGCAGAGATGACTTCAGTCGCCAACGCGACGACAATAAAGACGACGACAGCGGTAACCAACACGGCCCGCAACGCGCGAAGGAACGCATGCAACACGTCCTTCGTGGCGTGGCCGATGAGGGTCATGATTCTGCGCTCCACCAGGAGACTCCTCTCATCCACCTCGACCAGGGGCTATCAAATCGAGGCTCCACATCCCGTACCGTGGAACGCTCGCCTGGTCAGTCCAGTGTCTCAAATCGCGACCGATCGCGCAATACCCGCGATACCCTGACTGCTTTCCTAAATGATATACGGTTGGCAGCCGTCCATGTTTCAGGCGTGCGGCGGTCGTTGCTGGCCATCATAGCATAGTTGTGTCTGGATGCAAGCGAGAATAGCCCCCACCCCCAGCCCCTCCCCCGCTGTGCGGGAGAGGGGAGCCTTTGCTTATCGCCTCATTCCACTAGGGCGCGGGTCAGCATGACCAGCGTGACGAACGTGCGGAAGAGATCGAGGAAATCGTCGCCGCCAAAGCGCACGGTGCGCGCGTCGTCGGGCGATAGCTCCACGCCACGCACCCAGGCGCCCATCTCGGCCATGTCGGCGGTCAGGAAGGTCAGCTCAACGGTGGTGGGGCGCGGAAAGCTCGGCGCGCTGGCGGGCTTCTGCATCGTCAGCGCGTCGTAGGCCGCCTGGCGCAGCCGCTCGCGCGCCAGCGTCGGATGCAGGCTTTCGGCGGCATAGCGCGAGATCGAGCGCTTGACCACCGCGCCATGTGGGGTGGGCGTCAAGCGCTGCGCCTCCTCCACCGTCACCTCGTCGCCGCTCACCAGCGCGATCGGCACGCCATAGTGGGCGGCCACCAGCGCGTTGAGCGCTGTCTCGCCGACGATCTCACCATTGATGCGCGCCTCCCAGATCGCGCGCGGATTGTAGCTGTGGCTCAGCACGGCGTGGCTGGCGCCAATCGAGCCGTGGTAGCCGAGGAAGAAGATGGCGTCGAAGGAGCTATCCAGCCCCTCCATCATATAGAGCGGCTTGTGCTTGCCGCTCAAGAGCGAGGCCGAGCCGTGGAGCTGTTCGGGGTCGAGGTTGCGCATGCTGCTATGCGAGTCGTTGACCAGCACACTCTGCGCGCCCGCCTGGAGCGCGCCATCAATGGCGGCGTTCAGCTCGCCCAGCAGCAGCCGACGCCCCATCTCATAATCATGGCTGCCCACCATGATCTGGTCCCAGTCTACGATGCCCGCGACGCCCTCGAAATCGGTGGAGATATAGAGCTTCACCGCGCCCTCCTGGCCTATTCGATATTCCCCCTCCCCTCGCAGGAGAGGGGGTCAGGGGGTGAGGTCGATTCCTATTCCCCCTCGCCCTGTGGAAGACGGGGTCAGGGGGTGAGGTCGCTCAGAGCGCCATGCGCAGCGGCGCCAGCGCCCACTCGCTGAGCTTAACATACCACGGGCGCCGCGCCCACCTCTCCGCCGTCAACTCGATGGCGTTTTGCTGATCGTACTCGAACAGCTCGCGCATCTGGCGCGCGACATTCTTGCTATAAATCTCGGCGTTCAGCTCATAGTTGCCCACGGCGCTCAGCCGGTCGAGGTTGGCGGTGCCGATGGTACTCCACTCGTCGTCCACAGTGCAGGTCTTAGCATGGATCATCGCGCCGCGATAGCCCCAGATGTGGATGCCCGCCTGGAGGCAGCGCTGGAAATAGCCGCGCGCCGCCCAGTCCGCCAGGATGTGGTTGGAGGTCCACGGCACCAGCACATGCACAGCCACCCCGCGCCGCGCCGCGTCCTCTAGCGACTCCAGCAGGACATGGTCGGGGATGAAGTAGGCGTTGGTCAGCAGGATGTGTTTCTGCGCGCGATTGATGGCGCTAATGTACATGTCTCGGATCGGAAACGTCAGCCGCAGCGCGTTATTGTCGTGCAGCTCGATCGTCGGATCGAAGCGCAGCGGGAAGTACATGTGCATACGACGGCTGCGCGGCGCGTGGGCGTTCCAGAAGTCGCAGAATGAGTCGGCGACGTCGAATGCCTTGCTGCCCGTAATACGCAGGTGCGTGTCGCGCCAGTGCTCGGCATAGAGCGTGCCGATGTTGTAGCCGCCCAGGAAGGCGATGCGGCCATCCACCACCAATGTCTTGCGGTGATCGAGCGCATAGCGGCGTGGGTCAGCGACATGCCAGACGCGGTTGATCGGCGTGAAGCGCAGCAAATGGATCTCGGGCGGAAACTCCTTGAAAGACTCTGGCACGACGAGGTTGCCGAACTCATCGAAGATGACGTAGACCTTCACGCCCGCCCGCGCCTTTTCGATCAGCGCGCGCTTGAACTGCTCGCCAACCGCATCGGCCTTCCAGATGTACGACTCGATGAAGATATGTTCCTGGGCCGAGGCGATGGCTTCGAGCATGGCCTCGAAGAGATGCGCGCCGTAGGAATAGATCTTGAGCTGGTTGTCCTCGACGTAGACCTCCGGCAGATCCAGATGCGGGAAATGCGCGTGCTTCAGTTGCTTGTTGTGGCGCAGGGCGATGGCCGAGAGGACCGCGATGGTGGCCATCTGGAGCGCGCCATAGCCGGCCAGTGCGATGAGCGCCACCCGCTTCAACGACATGCGCTGGAGCCACGCCCTGAACGCAAGCGCCAGCGCGCTGCGGGTCCACCGGATACGCCGAGCGCTTCGCGGCCATCGCATAGCGTTTCATCCCTCCACCATCTGGGCCGAGCTGGGCCGAGCGCTGGCTGCGGCCCGCATGCTAAGACGTACCGCTGGAGTCATCGGCGCCATCCAGCGCCAGCCGCAGCCGTTCCAGCAGCGCGGGATAGTCGAGCGCGGCGAAGTCGTCGGTGTTGACAGTGATGAGCGCGCCAGCCAGCGGGAGCGGAGCGTCATCGGCGCGCAGCAGCGCCGGGCGAAACTCGTCCATATTCGCCAGCTCCACATGGCCTGGATGCCGATCGGCGCTGGCAGCGCGGCGCTCGAAGCGCGCCAGGATGGTCATGGGCGCGGCGGTCAGCCAGACCTGCGCAACTCGCACGCCATGTCGTGCGACGAGCGACTGGTAAAATGGCGCATCGTACTCAACAG
>JAICVT010000161.1 GCA_025935235.1 Ktedonobacterales bacterium
CACAGCGCTACAAACACTGGTCGCGCGCGAGGTATCGCCATTTCATCCAGCCGTCGTCACGTTCGGCTCGATCCACGGCGGCGACGCCTTCAACGTGATCGCCGATAGCGTCGAGATGCGCGGCACGCTGCGCGTCTATGACCCTGGCGACCGTGAGCTGTTGCGCGCGCGCATCGGCGAGGTGGCGCGCGACGTGGCGCACGGCATGCGCGCCGAGGTGGACTACGAGGTGCGCGGCGGCTGCCCGGCCTGCGTCAATGATCCGGCAATGGCGGAGCTGGTGCGGCGCGCGGCCATCGCTACAGTCGGAGAGGAGAACGTCCCCGGTGGCGACCAGCGGCAGGCCGCCAGCGACGACATGGCCTACTTTCTGGAGGCGGCGCCGGGCTGCTACTTCTTCGTCGGCGCTGGCGACCCGGAGCGCGGCATTGATGCGCCGCACCACAGCGCGCGCTTCGACATCGCCGAGGAGGCGCTGCCCATCGGCCTGGAGACGCTGGCCCGCGCTACGCTAGAGTACCTGGGGGCGTGACGGCGCCCGACTGGGGGGTGAGGTTTCTCCGCAGCCAGAGCCAGAGCGCCAGCAAGAGCAGTGTCAGCGCGGCGGTGTAGGGCAGCAGCGACCAGAGGCCCAGATGCTGCGCCAGGTTGGCCGCCACCCACGGGAAGAACGCGCCGCCCATGCTGCCCAGGCTCGCCGCGAAGCCGATGGCGCTCTGGCGCAGGCGCGGACGTGTCAGCGCGCTGATGACGGCGATCACACTGGGGAAGATAGGGCCGAGGCTGAAGCCCACCACCCACAGCCCCAGCGCCGCCAGCCACGCGCCCGCCCCGGCGGCGCCCACAGGCGCCCACACCAGCGCGATGCCCGCTACCACGCCCACCGTCAGCCACTGGATGGCGCGGCGCGGCCCGACGCGCTCGACCCGGCGCGCCAGTGTGAAGCGTCCCAGCGTCAACCCCAGCCAGTAGCCGCTTACCATCCAGCCAGCTTGCGACGTGGCGATGTCACGCCCTGCCGTCAGCAGCGAATAGCTCCACGCGCCCAGGCTGACCTCGACGCCGACATAGACAAACAGGAAGATGGCGCAGAGCCAGACCACCGGCGAGCGCAGCGCCGCGCGCAGCAGCCCGCGCCCCATCGAGGAGACGCCCGAGACATCGGGATGCCCGTGGCCGCCCTCGCCGCTGCTGGCGTCAGCGGCGCCGTGGACACGCCGCCGCTCGAAGCGCAGCGCGAACCCCACCAGCGCGACCGCCACTCCCAGCGCCAGCGCGTAGTAGGTCGCATTCCAGCCGAAGACGCTGCCGAGCATCGCGGTCGCCAGCAGCGGCCCCAGCAGCGCGCCGACGCCATAGAAGGCGTGCAGATAGTTGAGCAGACTGACCCCGCGCGGCAGCTCGGCGATGTAGGCGTTGAGGCCAGCATCGAGGATAGCGACGCCGAAGCCGATGGCGAAGAGCGCGGGCAGCAACGCGTAGAATGGCGGCAGCATGGCGAAGCCTACCATGCCCGCGATCCACACCAGCGCGCCGGACGAGAGATAGACGCGGCGACCCAACCGCTCCAGCAGGAAACCGCTGTTGAAGGCCGCGCAGAGATAGCCAAGCGAGGCGGCGGGGAAGAGCAGGCCAACCGTGGCAGTGGAGATGTGGTAGTGGGCGATGATGCTCGGCAGCAGCACGCCGATCACGCCATCGTTCAGGCCAACCAGGATGAAGGCGCCGTAGGCAATCGCCAGCCGCGCTCGCTCGCTCGGCGCGCTCCCGCCCCCGAACCCGTGACCGGGCTTGCGGCTGAATCCTTCCATGCTCTCGAATCGCGCCGCGCCGGGCTGCGTCTCTGCCGTCACTCGTCGCTCCTCACCCTCTGACACGTCTCGTGGTGCGGGGCGCCATCCGCGCGCCGCATCTGGCCACCCTGGCAGTATATGCCGCGTGAGCCGCGCGCCCGCTCTGGTTTCGGCGGAATGGGCCACACGCGCCACAGACGCGCTGATGGACGCCCAATCCTCCCGGCGTGGGAGGTGGCGTCCATCGTTGGATCGCGTCGAACTACGCGCGGATTGCCTAGCGCAGGTCGCCCAGCCCCTGCGTCACCGCCGCGCCGCGCAACTTGGCCAGCGCCACCATCTCGAGCTGGCGCACCCGCTCGCGCGAGATGCCCAGCTCCTTGCCGACCTCCAGCAGCGTCCGGCTGCGGCCATCGCCGATGCCATAGCGCAGGATGACGACGGAGCGCTCGCGCGAGGTGAGCTGAGCGAGCGCGCGGTGCAACTCCTCGCCCAGCAGATGCTGCGAGGCGATCTCAGCGGGCGCCTGCACGCCGGGGTCTTCGAGCGTGTCGGAGAGCGCCAGCCGGTTGTCGGTGTCGGCGGGGGTATCGAGCGAGACGGGCTGCTCGGTAATATGCAACAGATCATCCACCTCGGCGATGGCCAGCCCGGAGGCCTCGGCGATCTGCTCGGGCAGCGGATCGCCGCCGTTCTCCTGCGAGAGCTGTGAGGCGACGCGGCGCACCTTGCGCAGGCGCGTGGAGACATGCTCCGGCAGGTGGATCAGCCGCGACTGCTCGCCCGCCGCCCGGCTGATGGCCTGACGAATCCACCAGGTGGCGTAGGTGCCGAAGTGGGTGCCGCGCCGCCAGTCAAACTTCTCGGCGGCGCGCATCAAGCCGAGGTTGCCTTCTTGAATCAGATCAATTAGCGGCACACCGGAGTTGGTGTAGCGCCGCGCGATGGAGATCACCAGGCGCAGGTTCGCCTCGATCAGCCGACGGCGCGCCCGCGTGTCGCCGCTCTGCGCAAGCTTGGCCAGGATGACTTCCTCATCGTGCGAGAGCAGCGAGAGTCCGCGAATATCGTGCAGGTAGCTCTGGAAGGCGTCTTCGCTGCCATCCGCGCCGCCAGCGACACCAGCGCCCTTGCCAAAGAGCGCCTCTTCTTCTTCCGCCGAGAGCGCATCTGACCCGACGGCGGTTGGCTGGCGCTCGGCGCGATTGGCGTCGCTGGCGCCATCAGCCTCATCAGCCACATCGCCACCATCCATGCCGTCCATCGCGTCCATGCCGTCAACTATCTCGACATCGTCCAGTGCGCCGGAGGCGTCTGTCAAGCCAATGTTGAGTTCGCCTTCTTCGGGAACCTGCCCCGAGGTCTCCTCAATCAGTGGTCGCGTGGCAGCCATGGCTCGTCATCCTCTCCATTGGGCCTCACCGTGGACCCAGTCTGGCGTTGGTTACGATGCGTAGCGCAGCGCCATTCAGCATGCGACGTGCTCTTGCATATTATTTGTTGAGTGTTGGCCCCAGTGTAACCAGCGGGAAACTGCCGAGGCATCGGGTGAACACCTGACTTTTCTGGCGCAAAACGCCTTACTTCCGTTTTGAAAGCAATATTCTTCGTTCTGGAAAGCATCGGCGCGATCGGCGCCGCTCCACGCGCCATCAGTTCACCTCTCGTTCAAAACTTCCCAGAGGAAAGTCAGGTCGCACACCCCTCACCATTGTATACGTTCGTCGTTACGATTTGGGCGCCCCGAACAGCCCGCTGACTGAATCGGTTCTGTGCGACGTTGGCGCGCGGCGGACGCATAGCCTTTGCGCGCTGTCCCCTCCACGGCGCCTCTCCCCTCTTCTCCCCGCCGCCTCCCGCGAATGGTTCAGGAAGACTCAGGACGACCGAGAGCGTAGCGACTTGCGGGCCAGTCTGCGCGCCAAACAATCAGCCGCGGAGGCGATCTGTCGAAGCCGCTTCGCGAGCGACCGGGGGATGCGCTGACCGCCACAGATAGGACGTCGGATCTGGGGGTGAAATTACCGATCTGACGGCCCGACGTGGGAATAGGTGAGGGACAGAGAGAGCGGCGCGAACTGGCTTCTGGCCTCAATCCGCCGCCCGCTGGAAGCGACTCTCGGACAGGAAACCAGCTCGCAGGAGGACGCGCCCATGAACGCCTCGCAGCATGTCTCGACACTCCGCCAGACCCACCGCGCCGCCAGCACCGTCTTGCCCGTGCTGACCGCTACCCTCACCGTCGCCGGAGCCGTGATCGCGGCGATGGAAGCGCACTCTTCGCGCGCCGCCGCTGACGCGCCGCGCGACGCGGCTGATGACCCGAGCGATGGGCTGGCCTCGCTGGCCGCCTCGGCGCCGCATGCGCCGCGCGCGGTCTTCGCGCGGGCGCCGCGCCTGACTGTGCGCGCGTACCTCGCCACGCTGATCGGGCGCATGCTACTGGTCGCGCTGGGCATCGGTCTGGTGCTGGCGCTGGTCTACCTCGCCACCGCGACGGGCCGCGTCGGCCTGGCGATCATCCTGACCGCGCTGATCCTGTTCTCGCTCTACCTCACCGAGAAGGTCGCTCGCCGCTAGGCTGGCGTGAGCGCGACTGGCAGCCGCTTGACGCCATAGACGATGGTGCTCTCCAGCCAGTCCAGCCGCGCATCGGGCGCCACCTGAATCCGCCGCGCGCGCTGGAGCAGCGCCTCCAGCGCGATCCGCGCCTCTAGCCGGGCTAGCGGCGCGCCCAGACAGAAGTGGATGCCATGCCCGAAGGCCAGATGCCGGTTGGGCGAGCGCGCGATGTCGAACCGCTCGGCGTCTGGGAACTGCGCCTCGTCGCGGTTGGCCGAGCCGATCCACGCGACCACCGGCTGCCCCGGCTGGGCCACGATTTCGCCCAGCCGCGTCTCCTGCGCCACGCTGCGAAACATGGACTGCACCGGCGAGACGTAGCGCAGGACCTCTTCCACCGCTGAGGGAACCAGCGCTGGCTCGGCGCGCAGCCGCTCCCACGCCTCGGGCTGCTCATCAAAGGTGAGGATGGCGCCGCCGAGCAGGTTGGTGGTCGTCTCGTTGCCCGCCACCAGCAGCAGCACACAAAAGCCGATCAGTTCCACTGGCGTCAGGCCCTGGCCGTCAATCTGCGCGGCGACCAGATGGCTGATGAGGTCGCCGCGCGGCTCAGCCCTCCGCCGCGCGATCATCTGGCCGAAGTAGGCGGCCATCTCGCGCTGCGCCTCGGCCACGCCCGCCCAGCCGCCCGCGCCGCCATTGGTGACCAGCGCATCGGACCAGCGACGAAAGTCCGCGCGGCGCTCGGCTGGCACGCCCAGCAGCTCGGCGATCACCGTGACGGGCAGCGGCGCGGCGAACGCCTCGATGAAATCAGTGAACTCCTGAGAGGCTTGCCCGCGCGCGCTCATCTGGTCGAGCAGTTCAGCGACGATGGCGGTGATGCGCGGCTCCAGCTGCGCTACAGCGCGCGGCGTGAAGGCCTGCGTCACCAGATTGCGCAGGCGGCGGTGGCGCGGCGGATCGGAGCTAATCATGCTGGCGCTGATCGCCTGTTCCTCGGTCGCCGCGTGACCGCCGCGCTCCGAGCTGAAGCTGGCGTAGTCAGAGAGCACACGCTGGGTGTCGTCGTAGCCAAAGACCGAGATGGCGCCCGTGCGCGAGTTCACATAGACGGGCGCCTCACGCCGCATGCGGGCGAACCACTGAAACTGATCGACGCCAATATTACCTGGCGCTGGCTTGACACGCACGCTGACCATACTGACCGCGCTCCTTCTTCCCTCCGCCGCGCCCATATGCGCTGACCTGCGCATCGCCGAGCGATCCTCAGCCATGCTCAACGTTATGCGGCGAATCGCCAGCTGTCAACGTCCGCTGATGTCTGGCGCTGTCATCAGGATGACCTCTGGGCAGCAGGCTGGGGGACTATAGTACGCCACGCGCGTGCGTCGCCCACACGCTTCGTCGTGCGAGATAAGCCCAGGCGTGAACGTGGATGAACGAACGTTGACGCAAGCATCCGGAGAGCGGGCCGCCGAGCGCCGCCAACTCCATGTGAGCGGCGGGCTGAAGCTGGTGTATAGTTATGGATGAGCGATGGTCAGGTGAGCGACGGTCAGCATGGCGCTGGCCGGGGCGCCGCATGACGGGGCCGCTGGGAGAATGTCTCTGTAGGGTGTGCGCGCTGTCGCGTACAGAAGCTGGAAAGCCAGGTGTCGGGCGTGTCAGACGTTGCTCACCAGTACCTGTGTATCTACGGTCACTTCTATCAGCCGCCGCGTGAAGATCCATTTACTGCCCAGATTCCACCTGAGCCTGGCGCGGCGCCATTCCAGAACTTCAACGAGAAGATTACCGCCGAGTGCTATGGCCCCAATGCTGAGTTGGGCAATTTCGAGCGCATCAGCTTCGATCTCGGCCCGACGCTGGCCAGTTGGCTCGCCGAGCAGCATCCCGCTGTGCTGCGCCGCATCATCGCATCGGATCAGGCGCGGCTGCGCGCGACGGGCGCGGGGGCCGCGCTGGCGCAGGCCTATAATCACACCATTCTGCCGCTCGCCACGCCACGCGATAAGCTGACCCAGATTCGCTGGGGACTGCAAGACTTCGAGCAGCGCTTTGGGCGGCCGGCGCAAGGCATGTGGCTGCCCGAGACCGCCGCCGACCTGGCGACACTGGCCGCGCTGCATGCCTGCGGCGTGACCTACACCGTGCTGGCGCCGTGGCAGGCCGCCGAGCCGATTGATCCCACCGAGCCGTATCGTGTGCGTCTGCCCAATGGCGAGATGATGACCGTCTTCTTCTATGCTGGCCCGCTCAGCGGCAGCATCTCATTTGAGGAAGACATCACCAACAACGCCGACCACTTCGCAACATCGTACCTGCCCCATCACATCAACGCCGAGAAACGCGCGCGTGGCGACGACCAGCTCATCATCGTCGCTACCGACGGCGAGTTGTATGGCCACCACAAGCGCTGGCGGGATCAGTTCCTCAGCCGCCTGACGCAGACATCGGCGCCTGCGGCGGGCTTCGAAGTCGTCACGCTCGATGCGTACCTGCGCGACCATCCGCCGACCCGCGAGGTCAGGCTGCGCGAGCCAAGCGCGTGGAGCTGCGCGCATGGCGTGGCGCGCTGGAGCGCGGGCTGCGGCTGCACGCCGGGCGACTCTAGCTGGAAGCCCGCCCTGCGCGCCGCGTTCGATGGCCTGGGCGCGCGGCTCGATGAGGTCTTTGCCCGCGAGACGGCGCCCTATCTGAGCGATCCGTGGGCGGCGCGCGACGCCTACCTGAGCCTGCGCGAGGGCTGGCTGGCGCCGGATGCGTTTTGGGCGCGCTATGGCGCGCGTGGCAAAGCGCCCGCCCGGCCCGAGTTGGAGACGCGCGCTGTGCGGCTGCTGGAGGCGCAGTTCATCGGCCAGTGGATGTACACGAGCTGCGGCTTCTTCTTCGAAGACCTGGACCGCATCGAGCCGCGCAACGACATCGCCTTCGCGCGCCGCGCCATCAGCCTGATCTGGGAAGCGACCGGCGTCGATCTCCAGGCCGACTTCCTGCGTGTAGTGGCGCTGGCGCGCAGCGCTCGCTCCGGCCCGACAGGCGCCGACATCTACGCCGCGCTGCCCCGGCTGGCGGGCGATGCGCTGCCGCCGCTATCCGCGCCTGCTGCGGGGTCCGCCGCCACACCCGCCGAGCCATCGAGCGGCTCAGCGGCATGAGCGCGCTCATGGGTCATACGCTGAGGCAGAGCAACGGGCGGCTGAAGCCGTGGCTAAGTGGCCTGCGGGCCGCGAAGCCTGCCTCCGCAGGCTAGAACCTGACTGCTCTCAGCCCGCGCAGGCGCAGCAGGCGACCACCCTCCGTTCAACGGCGCTCGGCGGCTGGCATGTCGGACAGCTCCGCCCGCGTCTGCGCTGAGGACGGCGCGAGCGGCAGTGTGAACGAGAAGACGCTGCCATGCCCCAGACGGCTCTCGGCCCAGATGCGCCCGCCGTGCAGCTCGACCAGGTGCCGCGCGATGGCCAGCCCCAGCCCTGTGCCAGCCGCCGCCTGCGCCTGTGAGCCTACCTGAGTCGGCGCCTGTCGCTCGGCAAGTGGATCGGCCTGCGCCGCCAACTGGCGCGTGCGGGCGCGGTCAGCCTTGAAGAAGCGCTCGAAGACGCGCGGCAGGTCTTCGTCGCTTATGCCCACCCCTGTGTCCGCCACGCGGATCGCCAGCATCCGCGTCGGCAACGTCCCTGACTCTGCCTGGTCGCGTGCGGCGCCCTCGTCGTCAATCACGTCCGCCGAGACCGTCACCTGGCCGCCTGGGTTAGTGTATTTGAGGCCATTGTGAATCAGGTTGACGAGCGCCTCGCCGATCCGCTCGCCATCACAGAGCGCATCAGGCAGCGCGGCGGGCGAGGCGGGCAACGCGGCGACCAGCGCTACACCGCGCTCCTCGCTGAGTGGGCGCATGCGCTCCAGCACCACCTCGATCAACGCCGCCATGTCGGTCGGCTCCAGTTGCAGCGTGATCTTGCCCGATTCGATGCGCGACAGCTCCAGCAGTTCCGCCACCATCTGCGCCAGATGATCGGCCTCTGCTGAGATGCGCGTGGCGAATCCGCGCGCCGCCTGTGGGTCGCGATCGAGCGCGCTCACCAGCGTCTCGGCCAGCAGCTTGACGGCGGCCAGCGGCGTGCGCAGCTCGTGCGAGACATGCGCCACGAAGTCGCGGCGCACCGTTTCGAGCCGCCGCAGCTCGGTCAGATCCTCGATGGTCAGTGCGAGGTCAGTCACGCTCTCGTCGTCGCCCAGCCGCAGCGGCGTGACGCTCACGCGCCAGGTCTGCCCGGTGGTGACACGCTGAAAGACGCTCTCGCTCGGCGCGCCCAGCCGCGCGGCCCGCACCAGCAAGCGCATCGTGTCGTAGTCCTGTATGACGGGCGCGGCGCTCCGCCCGATGACCTGTTCGGCGGGCAGTCCGAGCAGCGCCAGCGCGGCGGGATTGGCGAACAGGATCACCCGCTCGCGGTCGGTGATGATGACCGGGCGCGGGTAGGCCGCCAGCACGCCCTCCAGCATGGCGGTGGCGCGTCGGGCGCCCTGGCGCAGCGCCTGGCGCTCGCGCGCGGCGCTGAGGAAGAGGCTCTCAGTGCGCGCGCGCTCCCGCTCGGTAGCGCGCATCTGCGCCCAGGCGATGACGGTGGTAAGAAGCACCCCAGCGATGAAGGCGAACGCGAGTTGATAGAACATCATATACGCGCCTGACCGGCGCCCAGCCGCATGGCGCGACGCTCCAGCACGCCGCGCTCTCATCTCAAGCTCACCTGACTGTAGCACATCAGCGGAGCTGGCCGCCGCCCGGTGTATTCCCTCATCGAAAATGTTACCGAAGCTGCTCTGGTTCCCTCACTGGTTCCCGCAAAGGAACCTGTTCCCGGAGGGAAACGTGGGTGGCCAACGAGACCGAGATGACCCGTGATGAGCGCCGCACGTACCTGAAGGGGATGCACCTACGCTATCACCAGGCGCATCGCGTGGGGCGCATCGCGTGGGGCGAGGCGCGCTCCTGGATGAGCTCGGATGAGATGGAGCAGGTGACGGGGCTGCATCGCCAGAGCCTGGTGGCGGCTGCGTGGCCCACGCCTGGTCCACGCCTGGCCCCAGCCTGGCCCACGCCTGACACGGCGTCCCCGCCAGCGCCAGCGGGGACGGATGTATGGCGCGCCACCGCACCGCGCCACCGCACCGCGCCACCG
>JAICVT010000343.1 GCA_025935235.1 Ktedonobacterales bacterium
GCGTCTCACTGGCGGTCGCCATGATCGTATCCTCTCTTACTCGTGAAGTGACTTGTCCTCATCACAGCGCTGTTCTCACCATATGCGGATGAGACCCGGCGACGCAAGCATCGCGGGTCTCAGCGGGTCTCATATTGGCTGGACAGCGTGTACAAGAGAGGGATGGGCGCGCGCTCAGTGCTCAAAGTACGCGGCCAGCGCACGTGTGCTACTCATTGCCAGTGTTGCCTTCATCCACCGACCAGAGAGACGGCTGGCGTTCGGATTCGATGCGCTGCTGCTCGCGCTTCTGTAGCTCCTGGATGCTCAGTTCTGGGGTTGGTAGTTCCTCAGGCGGCGGGTTACCCTGTTCAACAATAAATGTCCGAACCGCCTTACCGACAGTGTAATGCGTCTGATTCGCCTGTGCTTTGCCCTGGATCGCCTCACGGCGCAATTTCTGCTCGGTCTGACTGGCGCGGAACAGGTTGGCCGCCAGTTCGTCGGCATTCATCCAGTCAAGAATCTGCTGCCCTCGCTTGAGTCCTTTGCGGGCGGCAATATCGCGTGCGGCCTCGCCGCCGTACAACCCGCGATAGCCGTGATCCTGGAAGATCGCAAAGTCGCGCTGGGTCACGACCCCCGAAGCCGCCGCAGCATCGGCGAGTGTCAGATTGCGGTCCGCGACCTGTCCGCGCAGGAAGATCGCCTTCTGCTCAGGTGTGAGCGCGGCTAGTAGATTGCCCTGGCTGATTTCCTCCAGCCGCTCCGCGCCGACTGTGGCCAGCCACTGCTTGAATGGCTCGGCTTTCGGGCTGGGGATGCTCTGAATGATCCGCAGCAGCGTCTCTGTATCGGCGGCGTCCGTCGCGTATCGTTTGCCATCAAGAGAGCGCATTTTCAGTTGTCGGATTTTTTCCGACAACTCACGGAAACCCTCAGTCTGGATGTTTCGCTTCATGTCGAACCAGTATTTGCGTGGCTCGGCGCTCTCTGTAAGGATCGCTACCACATCAACCACGCTGAAGTACCAGCGGTCCTGAAACCATTGCCGACGGATCACATGGCCATCGCTATCGAATGGCGTCAGCGCTTGATCGGTCGTTTGGTCGCTCATGAGCGCGCTCCTCTCCCAGTCGCTTGGGTGGTAGGCTGGTTATATCACATCGCCTCGGGATAGCCACACATCTCCACATGAAGCCAACAGTGTGATGCGTCTCGCGGCTGTCCTGACGAATTGAGTAGAGCGCGGCGCCGCGCGACGCCGAAAGCTTGTCAGCGATCAGGGTCTATCTGGCGACTGGTTGAAATGCGCAATGCCCCTGAAAAGAAGGTCGTTCAGGAGCATCGCGCGGGGCGAGAGAGGGATGGGCGCGCGCTCAGTTCTCGCTGTTGGGGTCGCCGGAGCCGTCAATCGGCAGCTCGTCGTCGAGCGAGCTGAACGAGTCGAGTGAGCCGAAGTCGAGCGCGTCGTGATCTGAGCCGTTCGCGCCATTCGCGCCATTCGCGCCGTCCAGGTCCAGATCGGTCGCGCCGGGATAGTGCTGGCCTACCAGCCGCGAGTAGAGCGTCTGAAGCTGATCTTCATTGGTGAAGTAGAGCGTCAACGTGCCTTTGCCCTTGGTCGAGCGCTGGAGCCGCGCCTTCATCTCGATGGCGCGGATAAACTCCTGCTCCAGATACTGCGTCTCGTAGCTCTGCGGGCGCTTGGCGCCGCCACGGCGGTCTTGCGTCAGGCTGAGCGCGGCGGCGTTGACCCGGCGCGCCAGCTCCTCGGCGTCGCGCACGCTCATCAGCCGCGCGATGATCAGCTTGGTCGCATTGACCCGCTCGCCCTCGTCGGTGATCTGCAAGACGGCGCGCGCGTGGCCCTCGGTGAAGACCTTCGGCATCTGGAGCAGCGCGTCCTGCGCCTCGCGCGGGAGCTGGAGCAGGCGCAGCTTGTTGGTGATCGTCTCGCGCTTGCGGCCGATGCGCTCGCCGATCTGCTCGTGCGTCAGGCCATACTCCTCGGCCAGCGTCACATAGGCGTTGGCCTCCTCCAGCGGGTTCAGGTCGCGGCGCTGGAGGTTCTCGACCAGCGCCATCTCCAGCGCCAGCTCGGGCGTCGCCTGGCGGATGACCACCGGAACCATATCCACGCCCGCGATCTGCGCGGCGCGCCAGCGGCGCTCACCGGCGATCAACTGGTAGCGCGGATTGTCGGGGTTATCGTCAATCAGCGTCACCAGCAGCGGCTGCAGCAGGCCATATTCCTGGATCGAGGCGGCTAGATCGAGCAGGCCGGGGTCGGCGTCGAGCGCGGCGCGCGGCTGCTGCGGATTCGGCGTGATGACATCCACCGGAATCTCGTAGAGCGCGGAGGCCGAGAGGCTGGTGTCGAGCGCGCTATCGTCGGCGATGGGCGCGGCGCCGGGGATGAGGGCGTCGAGGCCACGCCCCAGGCCGAATCGCTGCTTAGGCATGCGTGTCCTCCGTGGCGGCGGCGCGGGCGATCACCTCTTCCGCCAGTTTGCTATAGGCCAGCGCGCCGGGTGAGCGCTGATCGTGCTCCAGAATGGTCAGGCCGAAGCTCGGCGCCTCAGAGAGCCGCACGTTGCGCGGGATCAGCGTCTCGAACTTCTCCCTGGGGAAGTGCTGCGTGATCTCGTCCACCACCTCAGCCGCTAGCCGCGTGCGTGGGTCGTACATCGTCAGCACGACCCCAAACAGGCTGACGTTGGGATTCAGGCGGTCGCGCACCAGGCGAATCGTGTTGAGCAGTTGCTGCATGCCCTCCAACGCGAAGTATTCGCACTGGAGCGGCAGGATGACGCCGTTGGCCGCTGTCAGCGCGTTGACCGTCAGCAGCCCCAGCGAGGGTGGGCAGTCAATCAGCACGAAGTCGAACTGGCCGCGCACGCTCTCCAGGATGCGCTTCAGGCGGAACTCGCGCTGATCGAGATAGACCAGCTCGATGTCGGCGGCGTAGAGGTCGACCTTGGCGGGCAGCAGCGAGAGGTTGGGGCGCAGGTCGGTCTTGAGCACGTCGCCGACCTTGACCGCGTCGTTGACCAGCAACTCGTAGATCGAGAGGCCGACGCGATGCGGATCAACGCCAAAACCGGTGGTTGTGTTCGATTGCGGGTCGAGATCAATGACGAGCGTTTTGCGTCCGGCGCTGGCAAGGCAGGCGGCGAGATTGATGGTGGTCGTCGTCTTGCCCACGCCGCCCTTCTGATTGGCGATGGCGAACACCCGGGTTTCTGGCATTGGCGGCCGCCCCCTTTCGGCGTGTGGAGCAGGTGAAATATCGAGCGGCGAGCGCGAAGTTCGCGCCCACCGGACAGGCGTTGGTTCAGGCGTTGGTTGAGGAGCGCGTCAGGCGCGTACCAGTCAAGGCCAGACACGGCGAGGCGCCGCTGGAGCGCTTGCCCACATCGCGCTCGCCCCGCATCCGATGGGGCGGGCGCGCAAGTGAGCGGTCATCCTGCGGCGCCCAGACGACGCTGGCTGAGACGCCGTGCCATTGTACCGTATCGGGCAATCGGGCGACAAGGAGGCGACGCCGTTCGGGCCACGCGCATGGCCCAAATGGGCGGGGGCAGCGAGCGAGCGCTGGATGGAAGTCTCGCCGTTCAAGGCGCCCTTCAGCGCGGCTACCCTGGCGATGGCCCAGCGGCAGTGGTGAGAGCGGGAGGCTGGGCGCCCTTGCCAGAGCCGCCGAAGAGTCCATAGAGCGCGGTGGCGACCGGCGAGAAGAAGAGCACGGCGATGAACCATCCCCAGCGCTGCTGGCGGTCCGTCTCAGTCAATCCCATCACCCACAAAGGGAGCGTGAGGAGGCAGGTCGCGAGCAGGGGCAGGGAGGCCACGCCGAGGATCGCAAACACCACCGCCATGAAGCCATACATACACCACGGGTCAGCGGCCGGCTGGTTCGGAGGCTGTGGCGCCAAAACACAGGTCTCCGTAGCGAAAAGTATGGGGTATCGGGCAAGCACTGACACAACAGCGAGGATGGCGCAGGCGCTCGCCGGGAGCGAGGCGATGAGCAGCGGCGTCCGCGCGGTTGCGCCTCGACGATACGCCAGTTTCGGCCCGATGATCCAGGCTGGCAGGCCAATCAGGAGCGCGAGCAGCAGGACGAGCAGCCCGTTCGAGAGGAGCGGGCCGATAGTGGGAACCGTCAGCGTGAGTGGCGGCAGGAACGGCGCGCATGGGTAGGGGTCGGGGCCAGAGCCGACTCCGCAGTTCGGAAACCAGGTCAGCGACCCCATATTGATGAGCAGGAGGTCATACACGAGGAGCAATTCGGCGATCAGCGCCAGTCCCCAGACCATCACGCCGCTGACACGTCGCATGCCATCCTCCACCGCCTGGCATCGCCTGATAGTGGCTATCGAGGCCAGTATAGCAAGCGAGGTCAACGCTTCAACGCTGGCCAGTGGCGTTCACTCGCGGGCCGCGACGCGGGGTTGACTTCCCGCGAGCGAATTGTGACGCTCTCACTATCAGGTCTGCCTGACATACGATTATACTGGTCGCACTGACTGGTGGGTATTGATGTCACCGCGGGCAAGGAAAGGATGACGCGCATGGCGACTCAGATGGCGACGGAGACATCCGCGAGTAGCGGGCGGGGGCGCTGGTATCCGCGCTGGACGGGGCGCGTGATAGCGGGCGTCGTCGCGCTGGTGGCGCTGGCGCTGGTCGCCGTGGAGGTGGTGTGGCCGCTGAGCGCGGGGCTGCCCGTCGGCTGGGGCCAGTACCAGAACAGCGCATACCACCTGCATGTCGGCACGCCCGCCTTCTGGAGCGTGACCGCCGATAGC
>JAICVT010000281.1 GCA_025935235.1 Ktedonobacterales bacterium
AGCCGCCAACGCGCGCGTGGCCCACCTGCGCTCCTCGATCACCTACCCTACTCCTTCGGATGTCATGGATGCTGACGTGACGCCGCCCTGCGCCTGTTTATTCGGCTCGACGCTCCGCCCCGTTCACGCCTGGCCCACCGCGAGAGCTACGCGGCTCTCCCCCTCTCACTGTGTGCATCACCAACGATGATCGCGCCGGAGCGCTGGGCGCTCTGGCGACCAGAGAGGATGGCAACTATGCCAGTTGCATTCGCACAGTCTCCCTTCCTCCCCATCGCCATCGGATTCTTCGGACTGGGTTGTGGCTACTTCATCTGGGGCGGCCAGGCGCTGTTTGGCTTCCCCGAGTCGAAGCCCGAAGTCAACAAGTCCATGGGCATGTGGGGCTTCTGGATGCCCGGCTTCATGCAGTTCATCACTGGCGTCTACCTGATGGTGGGCATGACCTGGTTCGGCGTCTTCGCCAAATCAGCGCCGCTCTACATGGCGGCCCTCGCGTTCACGGCCTACGGCATTCACTGGTTTGCGATGGCGCACCGCCGCTACATCGGCTCAAGCTCCGACGCTGACGGCTGGATGGCGATGGCGTTCCTCATCCTTTCGATTCTGGGCGTCGTGGTCTTCGTGCTGGCCAACGACATCCCCGTCGCCATCGTGTTTGTCGGCCTGAGCCTGATCTACCTCACCGAGATTCCGGCGCGCTTCTTCCATTCCGCGGCGGCGGCGCGCACGGTCGGTCTGTGGCAGTTCCTCACGGGCCTCTGGCTGATGTACATGACGATCGCCACCACCCTCAACTTCAGTTTCCCGACGCAGATGCACCTGTGGCTCTAGTGTGCGTATAGTTCGCTTGTCGGGAGTTCCCTTGTAGGCTGCGTTTGGAGTCCACGCTCGCATAGGGCTGTCTCGCGGTTCTCGCGGCTAGCCCTATGCCCCCGCGCGAGCACGCACGAGAAAGGCAGATGACGCTGCTATGGCCGTACAAGTCAAGAGCGCTACCGCCACGAGCATTGACGTAGAACTGGATGGGCGATCTGTGGCGGTCGCCCCGCAAACCACTGTCCTGGAGGCCATACTCGCGACGGGGCAGACCTTCCCACACATCTGCTACCACCCGGCGCTCGGCCCACTGGAGACCTGCGACACCTGCATCGTGGAGGTGGATGGCCAACTGCGCCGCGCCTGCGCCACGCCCGTGACCGCGGGTATGAAGATTCGCTCGGCCGCCGCGCCCGCCACCGCCGCGCGCGACGAGGCGATGAACCGCGTGCTGCGCAACCACGACCTCTACTGCACCGTCTGCGACAACAACAACGGCAACTGCGTCATCCACAACACCGCCATGCAGATGCGCGTCAAGCATCAGCGCTATCCCTTCACGCCCAAGGGCTACGCGGTGGATGATTCGAACCCCTTCTACCGCTACGACCCCGACCAATGCATCCTCTGCGGACGCTGCGTGGAGGCCTGCCAGAACCTCCAGGTGAGCGAGGTGCTCTCCATCGCCTGGGACCGCGAGCGCCCGCGCGTCATCTGGGACGCCGATGTGCCGATCAACGAGTCGTCGTGCGTCTCGTGCGGCCACTGTGTCACCGTCTGCCCCTGCAACGCGCTGATGGAGAAGTCCATGCTGGGCGAGGCGGGCTTTCTGACGGGCGTCGGCGACCACACCCTCAAGCAGATGATTGACGTGACCAAGCGGGTCGAGCCGAGTTTCACCCCCATCTTCGCCATCTCGGAGGTCGAGGCCAAGATGCGCGAGGCGCGCATCAAGAAGACCAAGACCGTCTGCACGTACTGCGGCGTCGGCTGCAGCTTCGACATCTGGACCAAAGGGCGCGATATCCTGCGCATCGCGCCGAGCATGCAGGCGCCCGCCAACCAGGTCTCGACCTGCGTCAAGGGCAAGTTCGGCTGGGACTACGTCAACAGCCCCGATCGCCTGACGCAGCCGATGATCCGCCGCGGCGACACGTTCCAGCCCGCGACGTGGGACGAGGCGCTCGACTACACGGCGCAGCGGCTGCTGGCGATTCGCCGCGAGCATGGCGACGATTCGATTGGCTTCATTTCTTCGTCGAAGTGCACCAACGAAGAAAACTACATGATGCAGAAGCTGGCGCGGCAGGTGATGCACACCCACAACATTGACAACTGCTCGCGCTACTGCCAGGCGCCCGCCACCGAGGGGCTGCGCCGCACGATGGGCTACGGCGGCGACTCCGGCTCGATCTCTGATCTGGCGCAGGCCGATCTGGTGGTGATCGTCGGCGCGAACCCGGCGGAATCGCATCCGGTGCTCGCCACGCGCATCCGCCGGGCGCACAAGCTGCGCGGCCAGAAGCTGATTGTCTCGGACCTGCGCAAGAACCCGATGGCGCAGCGCGCCGATGTCTACCTGCATCCGGAGCCCGCCTCTGATCTGGTCTGGATCAGCGCCGTCACGAAGTACATCCTGGATCAGGGCAAGGAGAACAAGGCGTTCCTGGCCAGCCGCGTGCAGGGGCTGGATGACTACCGCAAGTCGCTGGACAAGTTCACGCTGGAATACGCCGAGAGCAAGACAGGCATCCCGCAAGCCACGCTGGTGAAAGTCGCCGACATGATTACCAGCGCCGAGCGCGTCTGCATCGCCTGGGCAATGGGCGTGACGCAGCACGTCGGCGGCAGTGACACCTGCACGGCGATCTGCAATCTGCTGCTGGTGACGGGCAACGTCGGGCGACCTGGCACGGGCGCCTATCCGCTGCGCGGCCACAACAACGTGCAGGGCGCGGGCGACTTCGGGTGCAGTCCCAGCTTCATGCCCGGCTACGAGCGCGCCGATGACCCGGCGGTGCGCGCGAAGTACGCCAAAGCCTGGGGCCAGGAGCTGCCGACCACCAAGGGACTGGACAACCACCTGATGATCAACGCCGTCCACGACGGCACGCTGCGCGCGCTGGTGATTGATGGCGAAGAGATCGCGCTGGTGGACTCCAATTCGCACTACGTGCAGCAGGCGCTTGAAAAGCTCGACTTCACCGTGGTGATCGAGTCGTTCTTCAGCAAGACCTGCCAGTACGCCGATGTGATCCTGCCCGCCTCGATCAGCCTGGAGAAAGAGGGCACCTTCACCAGCACCGAGCGGCGCACCCAGCGGCTCTATCAGGCGCTGCCCTCGCTGGGCGATTCGCGCCCCGACTGGCAGATCATCCAGGACCTCGCCAACCGGCTGGGCGGCCACTGGACCTACCAGCATCCGGGCGAGGTGCTGAACGAGGCCGCCACGGTCGCCGACATCCTGGCGGGCCTCGCGTGGGAGCGGCTGGAGGGCTACGCCAGCCAGCAGTGGCCCGTGCTGCCCGATGGAACCAGCACGCCGCTGCACTATGTTGACTCGTTCCCGCGTCCCGGCGGCATGGCGCAGCTCTACCCCGTCGACTGGACGCCGACCTTCGACTTCGGCCCTGAGTATGATCTGCACCTGAACAACGGGCGCATGCTCGAACACTTCCACGAAGGCACGCTGACCTATCGCGTGGCGGGCATCCGCGACAAAGTGCCGGAGACGTATGTGGAGGTCTCGCCCGATCTGGCGCGCGAGCGCGGCATCGAGACGGGCGCAGTGGTGCGGCTGATCTCGCCCTATGGCGCGCTGAAGCTGCCAGTGGTCGTCACCGATCGTGTGCAGGGCCACGAGCTGTATCTGCCGATGAACGCCGCCTCGGACGATGAAGCGGTCAACTACCTGACCGGCGACCACAGCGACAAAGCCACCCATACGCCGGCCTACAAGGAGGTCAGCGTGCGGATGGAGGTGCTCGCTCCAACCGGCAAATCGCCGATGAAGCGCAGCAACCCGCGCATGGGGCATCCGAACCCGCAGCCGGGCGTGAACGTGACACAGAAGTGGGAGCGCCCGGATTACGAGCCGCTCGTTCGCCAGTGAGAGACGCGCGATCAGGAGCGAGGAAAGGATGGTATTGATATGGCCAAACCAACGACCGTGATCGCGCGACCAGAGACGACGCCAGACGAGCAGCGCGCCACGGCGCTCGAAGCGCTGCTGGAGGGCGCGTCCGATCAGTCGGGCGCGCTGCTCGAAGGGCTGGCGCTGCTGCAAGCGCTGCACGAGCGCGGCGTGCTGGAGGCGCTGGTGGCGTTCTTTCAGAAAGGCGACGCCGCGCTGGGCGTGGCGATGGACACGCTGGCCGAGCAGCCGACCTATACCCGGGGGGCGAAGAACGCGATGACGCTGGCGCAGTCGCTGGGCGAGCTGGATGAGCCAACCGTGGCGACCACGCAGCGCATGGTGCGGGACGGCCTGCGCGCCTTCGCCACCGCGCAGCGGCCCGCCAAGCCGCTAGGCGTCTTCGATCTGCTGCGCGCGTTGAAAGACCCGGACGTGAGCGCCGGGCTGGCCTCCGTCATCGCGCTGCTCAAGGGCTTCGGCGCGGCGCAGCGCCAGAGCGGCGAGTAGCGACCTCACCCCCAGCCCCTCTCCCCGCGGGGAGAGGGGGCCAGACCCAGGTGTGGCGACGCTGATGACGCGCATCGGCCCGTGGATGCGCCGCCATGTCTGGCGAGGCCGGATGGGCCAAAGGCCTCTTTGTGACCTCCTCGTGACATCGCTATGTCATAATTCTCGTCAGAAGAATCCGCAACCAGGCCGTGACGGCGAATGACGCAGACCGGCGCGCGGCGGCGGCTCTGTGTCTGGATCGGGTAGCGCGCAAAGGCTACGCAAAGGCTATGAGTGTCTCACTGCTGACTTGAATTGCCTCAGCGAGTATGCTACCGTTAACGTTTGGGGCGGAGAGGCGCCCCCATCTCATCCATGTCGCACGGCGCCGCGCGGCGATGTGGCCAAAGGAGGCAGCGGTACTCATGCGAACTAACAGCTATGCGAGCATTCTTGGCGCTGTGGCCAACGTGCTCGAGCTAGCCGACGCGCGCAGCTTTGCGGTGCGCGATGGCCAGCATGGTCTAACCCTTGACCTGGTAGATGGGCGCGGTGAGCGTCATGCTGTAGACCTTTCCCTGGCCGACGTGGCGGAGCTGGTGGCGTGGTCAGAGGCTCGCTCTGCCGACGCGACTGAGCGCCTGAGCAGCGCCGATGCCCGCGACGAAGGCGTGCTCCGCGCATTCCTGGAGCGCCACGCGCTGGTCGGCGCCCGCTAATTCGCGTCCCATACGCATATCCGCCGCTAGCTCAGCCATTGAGCGATGCGGCGTTTTTTTGTCGTCCAGCGGCCCACGCCATGCCCCACGCGCGGAGGGTGATGGGAGTGGCGCGCGCCGATTCCGTGTTCGTGACCTTCGTCAGGTCAGATAGCAGCCGCGTACGATATTCGCCATTGGTATGTGATGTCTGAAGAAGAGTGTGTGGCTGGAGGTGATGCCGGAGATGGTCAGATCGGTCTGCACCCGGTTTGGCTCATACAGACCGCGATAGTTGTCGTTCGTGACGATATCGCTGATCGGTTGCCCGTTCACGGCGCTGACGAAATAGCCCAGCGTGTCATTGAACAAGTAGAGCGTGTCGCCATCAAATCCAGCGTCAACTACATTGGTTGGGAACTCAACCGCATTCGCGATCTGGTTGGTGTGGCGGTTCACAATATAGACATGCGTGTAGAACGGAGTCTGGCCATAGTTGGCGAGGACCACGACCGCGACATTCGCGTTTTCGACGAGCATCGCGCCTGTTCCAACACCAGGGACGGCATAATCGCGACTTGCGGGCAGATGCGAGGTCTGTATCGTGCAGTTCGCGGGAACCGCGACGCTGCTAAACGGGCCGACGAGCGGCAGCACGATGAAGACCACGATCAAGAGCGCGCACGCCAGAGCGAGAACGCCTAACACAATCCGGCGAAGCGTTTTGGTTAGTTCCATGTGCGATACCGCCTCCTCCGCGCCTCGCTATGCCCCTACCAGCCCTGCCAGGCGCGTGATCGTCTCATCAATGATCGCGGGCGCCGTGGCGAAGGAGAAGGACATCAGCAC
>JAICVT010000385.1 GCA_025935235.1 Ktedonobacterales bacterium
GTCAGGCCGAAGCGATAGAGCGGCCCGGTCGGCCCATTCTTCAGATCGCCCGACGTAATCGCGGTCGCCATCGGCGCCCAGCTCACATAGAAGGCCAGCAGCGCGCAGGCCGTCGCCAGCAGCCGCGCCGCCAACGCATAGCGCCGTGAACGCCGCGCGCCCTCACCGCGCCCGCCAACTGGCCACATCGGGCGCAGATCGCCCTGGACGCCCTGACCGCCTGGCGCGCCCTGCGGCTGCTCGTCCACGCGCTGCGCCACGGCGGGCGGCGCCTCACTGGCCTGGCTGGCTGTGGATGGCTGCTGATCCTCCATCGCGACGCTCCTTTCCCTCCCCTGGATTCGCTCAGCGGGTAGACATCGGGTAGACCGGGCTGCAACCTGGCTGCCAACGCCATATGTCGTCAGCGCGAGCGGGCGACTCCAGTGTACACGAGGTCACAGGTTCCGGCTAGCCTCAACTTGCTGAAGCCTCGGCGCCACCTGTGACCTCCGGTGTACGCGCGTCTCCCACGCGGGTAGACAATCGCGCCCTGGTTCGATAGTATGAAGGCAGTCTACGATACCAGACACTGGAGTGGACGCTGGCGGCGGGCGGTCGAGTGGGAGCATGCTTCACGGGCCGCAGCGTCAGCGATGCCAGAGACGAGCTGTTCACCGCGCCCGGGGAGGCGCAAGCGCGCCGCTGCGCGCGGGGGAGAGGATAGAGCGCGATGCCTGTCGTCACCAGTATTATCAATCTGAAGGGCGGCGTGGGGAAAACTACGCTTACGCTGGCTCTGGCGCACTATCTGGCGGGCGAGCACAGCAAGCGCGTGCTCGTCATAGACCTCGATCCTCAGACCAACGCGACAATCGCTATGGTGAACGAGCGGCGCTGGCGCGAGCGCGATCAGTCGGGCCAGACGCTCTACCAACTCTTCCGCGACCAACTCGAAGGCACGCGCTCGTTCGACGCGCGTGAGGCGATCATCCCGCGCGTCTCGAATGTCGGCGGCGGCATGCCGGGACTCGATCTGCTGCCCGCCAGCATCCGCCTGCACCGCATCCAGGATAAGATCACCAAAGTCGCCGACCTCGACACCTATCGCGATGGCATCGTCTACACGCTGCGCGAGGCGCTGCGCGATGTGCTGCCTGAATACGATCAGGTGCTGATAGACTGCCCGCCGAACCTGGGTGTCATCACGCTGAACGGCATCGCCATCAGCAAGTATTTCCTGATCCCCGTCGTGCCAGACATCCTCTCGACGCTTGGCGTGCCGCTGGTGCTTGACCGCATGGCCGATTTCGCGCTGCGGGCGCAGCACGAGATCTTCGGGCTGGGCATCGTCGTCTCGCGCTATCGTCCCAACAGCCGCCTGCACCGCCAGACGGTGATGAGCATGCGCCGCGACGCGATTCCGGGCATCCATCCGCCGATCTTCAATTCGATCATCAACGAGGATATCGAGGTCGCCGAGGCGGCGGACATCGAGGAGCCAGTCACGAGTTTGCGCCAAAAGTTTGGCGGAAGTAACCCACACAAACAGTTCAGCGCTCTTACTGATGAGTATTTGCGCTATGTCGGCGGATGATCGCTCCACCGCGCCCGCTGCCCGGAGGGGAGCGGCGGGCGGAGCCCGGAGATGCGCACATCTGCGGCGTGTCTGTGGCGCATCCGAGCAGGGATGCGTGACGCGCCCGGCTGCGCGTGGAGCGGCCCTCGCGGGCGAGCATCGTCTCGATGGTCGAGATCGTCTGCGTGGGCTGTGAAGGAGGCTGGGATGGGCGACTCGCGTGCCGCAATTGACGGTGAATCGCCGCTGGGCCGCTGGCCATCCGAAGCGTCGCGTCAACCTGAGCGTCAACGTGAGCGTCAGGCGTCGGGCCAGGGACGCCAGCCCGGCGTGCCGCTGGGCGCCACTGGCGCGCCCTATGCCTCCGACCATTCACAGAGCGATGACCGCACGCGCCTGGACCTGCCCGCCTACAACGCCGGCGCCGCGAGCGACGACCCCAACCAGCCCAACGCCCCGCGCGACCTGCCCGCCGCGCCGGTCTGGCCGGGGCCAGCCGCGCAGCCCGCGCAGCCGATGTCGCCCGCCCCGACGCCGCCCTCGCTGACCCACATGCCATGGACGGTGGCCGCATCGTGGGGCGCCAGCTCGCTCAACACGCCCAACGCGCTGGCTGGCGTGAGCTATCTGTTCTGGTGGGTGTCAGGTCTGTGGGTCTACTTCAATGAGCGCCACAACCGCTACGTGCGCTTCCATGCCGTCCAGTCCATCCTGCTGACGGGTCTGCTGACAGTGGTGAGCGTCGTCCTCTACATCCTATGGGAGCTGAGCGGCGACCTGAGCGCGGCGACTCACCAGCCCGCATTCGCGCACCTCGGCCAGGGCATCGCGCTGCTGGGCTTTCTGGCGGTGATCGCGCTCTGGCTCGGCCCGATGTTCGCCGCATGGAGCGGTCATCACCTGCGGCTGCCGATCATCGGCGGGTATGCGGAGCGCTACTCCGCTCCGCCGCGCGAGCCCTATCCCCCGCTGCCCTTCGACGACTGAGCGCATGAACCCGCGATGAACCCGCGATGAAGCCACTGGATGAGAGCGCCATGTCCGAGCATGAGCCGCCCGCTGCCGAGCAGTCGTTCGCTCGGCTGACGCGGCGCGACCCCCGCACACGCGCCGCGCTCTGCTATGTGATTCCCCTGGCGCCCGCGCTCTACCTGCTGTGGCACGAGCGGCGCGATGTTTTCATCCGGCTGCACGCGGCGCAGTCGGTTGTCTTCTTTTGCGGGCTGGCGCTGGCGCAGACGCTGCTCTTCGCGGCGCTGGTGGCGCTGGGCAACTGGGCGCCCGCTGGCGGCTGGCTGATCGCGCTGGGGCTGCTCTTCTGGGCGCTCTTTCTGGCGCTTGGCCTCGGCGGCTTCGCGCTCTGGCTGCGGCTGCTGAATGACTGCGCGCATGGGCGCGTGCGGCGCCGTCCGCTGCTGACGCCACTGGCCGCGCGCCTGCATGTGGCCACGCTCCACTTCGCGCGCTCCGCTTCCGCCGCCTATCACCAACGGCGGAATAGCCCACGGAGTGATACGCTGATGTAGCGCGTCACGATGGCGCCGATCCAGAGAACTCCGGCGCGCGGATGCCGGAGAGAGAGCCAGAGCAACATGCCCATCATCACAGCGGTGCGACCCGACCAGCGACGGCCCGACCGCTACCACATCGAGCTGGATAGCGGTGTGGAGCTGTTATTGGACGAGTCGCTTGTGGCGGCGGAGCGGCTCGGCCCCGGCGACGCGCTCAGCGAGGACGACCTGACCCGCCTGCGCGCGGCCGAGGCTGAGCGCGATGTCTTCGACCGCGCCGCGCGCTTCCTGGGGCCGCGCCCGCGCAGCCGCGCCGAGGTGCGCCGTCGCCTGCTGCGTCCCTCGCCGCATCGAGTGGCGCCCTCCGCCGAGGTGGTGGAGCGCACGCTGGATCGCCTTCAGGAGTTGGGCTATCTCGATGACACCGCGTTCGCCGCCTATTGGGCCGAGCAGCGCGACCGCTTCAGCCCGCGCTCGGCCCGCGCCATCCAGCAGGAGCTGCGCCAGCACGGCGTAGATCGCGAGACCGCCGCCGCCAGCGCCGACCCACAGGCGGACGAGGAGCGCGCCATTCAGGCGGGCCGCAAGCGGCTGGCGAGCCTCGCCCAGGCCGACTATCCGACCTTCGCGCTGCGCATGGGCGGCTTTTTGCAGCGGCGCGGCTTCGGCTATGGCGTGGCGCGCTCGGCTATGCGCCGCCTGTGGGCCGAGGCGCGCGGCCAAGCTCCCGGCGAAGAAGACGATGTCGCCAGCGACCCGGAAATGGACGCTGGCGACGCGCTCGACGACTAAATAGATCGCCAAAAGCGGTTGGAGGCGCCGCGCGGCTGGCGGTTGAAACCGCGCCTGGGAGGCCCTGGGGGCCGCTAA
>JAICVT010000531.1 GCA_025935235.1 Ktedonobacterales bacterium
GAGGCGGGCGTCCTCTGGCCGCTGACGCTGACGGTGACGCTGCCCAAGTGCGTCACGACGGCCACACCGCCGACCACCAGCGGGCTGGATAAGACGGCGACCGTGACGGTCAAAGGCAACGTCGTGACGATCACCGGCCCGCTGACCCAGAACGAGCAATACACCTTCAACTGGAACTGCTAGTGGACCTCTCCCCCTGCCCCCTCCCCTTCAGGGAGGGGAACTCGATTCAGGGGATGAGGCGCGGGGCAGCGGGCGTTCTATAATCTCCGCCAATGGCTGAGTCAGAAGCTCATCATCTGGTCACGGCATATCCGCTGAAAGGAGCCAGGGCATGATCGAGGAACTCTCTCCAGTCGTGCTGCTCATTGACCGCCCTGAACATGACCTTCGGGCAGGTGATGTGGGGACGGTCGTGGACGTTCACTCGAAGGGGCTTCCAGGGGTGGGCTATAGCGTTGAGTTCCTGACGATGAATGGCGAAACCATCGCCGTGCTGGAGCTTGAGGCGGATCAGATTCGCCCGACGCGCTCCACTGACATCATCCATGTGCGGGAGCTGGCGAGCGCCGACGCGGGCTAGCGGGTCGCCTCAGCCAGCGCCCGCCCGCGCGCGGCGGGCGGCGCAGAGAGCAGCGCGTCGTAGAACGCCATGTAGCGCTGGGCTAGTGTCTCCACGTTGAACTGCGCGGCCAGCGCCTCACAGGCGGGGCGCATCGCCGCCAGCGTCTCGGCAGGCGCTTCGATCACTACGCGCAGGCGTCGCGCGAAAGCGTCCAGATCATGCGTGGGGGCAATCCAGCCGGTTTTGCCCTCTTCGATCAGCTCGCACGCGTTGGCCTCCTCAGAGAGCAACACGGGCTTGCCCGCCGCCAGCGATTCGAGCGCCGCCACTGGCAGCCCCTCGACTATCGAGTAGAGGATCGAGGCGTCGCTGGCGGCGAAGAAGACCTCCGGCGTGTCGGTGACGGGCAGGTGGATGAGGATGTCGCGCAGCCCATAGCGCGCAATGGCGTCGTCGAGCAGCCGCTGGTAGCGCTCGTGCTGCGACTGCCCAACGATGAAGATGCGGGTATCGGCCAGCGCGCCGCCCTCACGCTGAATGATCCCCAGCGCTTCGCCGATCAGGTGCATGCGCTTCTGGTCAGAGACGCGGCCCATGCTGACCAGCACACGCCGCGCGTCGGGCGCCAGCCGCGCGCGCAGCTCCGCCCCACGCTCCGCCGCGCCGCCGAAGCGCGCCATATTAATACTATTGGGGATGACGACCACACGGTCGGCGGGTACGCCCGCCTGCTCGATGAGCTGGCGGCCCAGATGGCTCGCGCTGGCCACGAAGGCATCGCAGAAGCGATGGTCGAGCCGCTCATAGCGCAGTTGATGGAGCGTGTAGACGCCGCGATGCGTGCCGACCAACTTTGTCGCCGGCGGCATGAAGGGGCGCGCGGCGCGGGTGAGCAGGTTGGCGTGGTAGTTCTCGGCCTGCACGATCTGTGGGCGCAGGCGCCATGTCTCGGCGATGATCTGGCGGGTGGCCTCCAGCTTGTCGCGAGCGCCCCAGCCGAGATCGAGCGTGGTGACCGGCACATCCAGCGCGCGCAGTTGCGGCAGGAAGTGCGGGCTGTGCGACGGCATCTTGTAGAAGGTCAGCACGGATGGCTCGAAGCGGCTCCGGTCGAGCCGCTGGATCAGCTCCACCAGTTGCGACTCGATGCCGCCCGCGATCAGTGAATCGGTCACGTAGAGAATGCGCGTCATCCTCGCCCCTGTCGCCTGGCCCCCACCCCCGACCCCTCCTCCGCCGAGGCGGGAGAGGAGGCTACACGTTTCCCTCTCTCCCAGTGTGGGTGAGGAGGGCCAGGGGGTGAGGTCGCACGTCCTTCCATTGTCTCACACCGGTTGGCGCGCAGGGACTTTTGCGGCATTCATCTATTTCCCATAAAAGCAAACATGGTATGGTATGAGCGAATAGGGAGCGTGTCCCGTCTGATGGATGTGCGGGATGTGGTCGCCTGGAGATCATCCCCCGCGCCTGGCCGGGCGTGAGGCGAGCAGAGGCAGCCTGGTATGGAGTCCCACGGAGCGGAGCCTCGCACAGCAGAGCCAGCGACGCCGATGAGCGTCAGCGTCGTCGTCCCCGCCTACAGCGCCGCGCGCACGATTGAGCGGCTGCTGGCCTCGCTTGGCGCGCAGACCTATCCGCGCGACCGCTATGAGATCATCGTCGTGGATGACGGCTCCAGCGACGACACAGCGGCGGTGGCGGAGCGCGCGCTGGCTCGCTGGGGTGGCGCGGGTCGCGTGCTGCGCAAGCCCAATGGCGGCCCTGGCAGCGC
>JAICVT010000394.1 GCA_025935235.1 Ktedonobacterales bacterium
CGAGGGCAAACGCCCGGCCCAACGAGCATAGTCAACCCACGATGGACTGTTCACTCCTCTGACGACACATGCGCGCGTGCGCTGATGAGGCATGTCACGTCCAGATGTGCCGCACCGCTGGCTCCTCGGCGACGATCCACTCGTAGATCGAGCGCAACGTCTGCTCCGGTGTGCGCTGCGGACGCCAGCCCGTCAGCTCGCTGATGCGGCTGCTATCGGTGATATAGAGCGCCAGATCGGCAGGGCGATTGGCGTCGACGGCGACGACGGGAATCGTCTTGCCCGTGATCTGCTGGCAGAGTCGCGTCGTCTCCAGCAGCGAGAGGCTAGACTCAACGCCGCCACCGACGTTGTATGTCTGCCCATGCAGCTCGTCGAAGCGCTCGAGCTGGATGGCCAGCAGGTCGGCGAGGTCGTCAACATGCAGGAGGTCGCGCACCTGCTTGCCCTGGCCGCCCCAGCCGATGTATTCCAGCTTGCGCTCGAAATAGTGCATGGCGACCCACAGCGTGAAGACGCCCTGGTCCACCTTACCCATTTGCCACGGGCCAGTCAGCACGCCGCAGCGGTTGATGATGGCGCGCACGCCGTACATCTCGCAATACTCGCGGATCAGCAGCTCAGAACACAGCTTGGTCGCGCCATACATCGAGCGCGCGCCCTCCAGCGGGAAACGCTCGCTGATGCCGCTCTCTGAGGCGCCCACCACATCTTGCCAGGTATCGAGCCGGAAGCGGGTCGCATCCTCACGCAGGCGCAGCGCGTTGAGTGTGGCGATGGGATAGACGCGGCTGGTGGAGAGGAAGATCACATCGGCGCGGGTGCGGCGGGCGAGTTCCATGCAGTGGATGGTACCGATCAGATTCGTGTTGAGCAGGTAGCCAGGCGACTCGCCGAAGCCGGCCAGCACGGATGGCTCAGCGGAACACTCCAGGATGAGATCAATGTGGCGGTCGTCCAGGCTCAGGTCTTCGGCGTTGCGCACATCGCCGTGCAGAAACTCCACGCCGCCCGCCCGTAGCCGCGGCAGATTCGCCTCGGAGCCGCGCCGCTTCAGGTTGTCAATGGCGATGACGTTCGCGCCGCTATACTGCCGCTTGAGCCACAGGGCGAGATTCGAGCCGACAAAGCCGGCGCCGCCGGTCACGAGGATGTTGCGATAGTGGTCCATAGTTCGTTTCTATTCAGCTTTCCAGTCGCTCTGGTTGTTCTGGTTTGGCGTCCGACGGGGGCGATGGCGCTGTCGTCCTGATCTCCCGCTGTCCCTCCCGCGCGTGCCATGCGCATTGCCTGAGTATCGCCTGCTCGTCATAGACGCGCCACACGCGACAGAGGAGCCGACTACGCCCGCTGGCGCGGCGAGAGCAGGCCGTGCAAGGCATCGGGGGCGGTTCCTCTATTGTAACTATCACGTCATTGCGTGGGTAACTGCGGTACTATTGCGCCTTTGCTTGACGGTCTCGAAGCGCCGTCGCTATACTCATTCCCGACTTGAAGAGACTGCGAGCGGCCAGCGCTCCAAGCACGCGAGCCTCTGAGGACGACGACCCAGTCCGCGGACCAGCCCGCACTGGTTGATCCGCTTGATCCGCGCGCATACGAGGATGGTGGAATGCAAGGGCTAACGGGCGCGATGATTGGCGCCTATCGGCTGACGCGGTATCTCGGCTCTGGCGGCCACGGCGAGGTCTTCCTGGCGCAGCGAACCTCCGCTGGCGCCGCCGCTGGCTCGTCTGCTAGGTCGTCCGCTAGGTCGTCCGCTGGCGCCCAGGTGGCGCTCAAGGCGCTACGCGCCGATCTGCCTGACAGCCCCATCCCCGCGCTGCTGGCCGCAGCGCAGGCGGCCTCGAACACAGGCCACGCCAACATCCTGCCGGTCTTCGAGGCTGGCGCCGATGGCCCAGCCGCCTACATCGCTATGCCGCACCTGCCCAGCGGCTCCATCCAGACGCTGCTCCAGGCGCGCCCGGCGAGCGCCGCGCTGGTCGCGCCGATCATCATGCAGGTGAGCGACGCGCTCCAGGCGGCGCACGCGGCGGGCATCGTACACGGCGACCTCAAGCCGGGCAATATCTTCCTCTTCGCGCAGCCGGGGCAGCCGCCGCATGCGCTGGTGAGCGACTTCGGGCAGGCGGCGCTGGCGCGGGCGGCGCGGGCGGGGCAGTACCCCCTCTCGCCCAACGCGCCGCGCGCCTCGATCGAGTTGGCGTGGCGGCTGATGGCGCCGGAGCAGCGCCAGAGCGCGGGTGGCGAGCCGCTGCCCGCGAGCGATCAGTTCGCGCTGGCGGCCATCGCCTGCCTGCTGCTGGCGGGCAACGCACCGGAGGTCTTGCCAGACGCTGCGCCGCGCGGAGCCAGCCTGCTCTCGGACGCCTGCGCCGCACGCTTGCCCTCGCCAGTCGGCGCCACGCTGCGGCGGGCGCTGGCGGTTGATCCCACCGCGCGCTTCGACAGCATCACGGAATTCGCCCGCGTGCTGGACGACGGGCTGACTGAGGCCAGGGCGGTCGCGCTGGCCGCGCCGCATGCGAGCCACTTCGCGCCCCCGCCGACCCTGTTCAGCGACAGCCGCGAGCAACAAGAACAGCTTGAGCGGCCCGGCGCGCCCGCCGTGGCGGCGGTTGGCGGCTCGCCAGAGCGGTCGTGGACGCCAACGGGCATCACGCTAGCCGATACGATATTAGAGCGGGTCGAGCGGATCACGCACGGCAAGGCGGGCTGGCTACAGCGCTCCTTCACCTACGTCTTCATCGGTGGCATCGCCGCCATCATCAACCTGGTTGCGCTTGATCTGCTCTACAACGTGGCAAAGCTGCCCTTCGCGCCGAATCTGGACTGGCTGATCGCCTTTCTCGTGGCCGCCGCAATCTCGACCATGGCGAGCTTCGTGCTGAATGACCGCATCACCTTTAGCCGCCTGCCGGGGCATGCGCGCTCGTGGGTCGCCCGCTGCCTGCGCTATTTCTCCACCTCGGCGGCTGGCACCGGCGCTACGCTGGTGATGAGCTTCGCCTTCAAAGCATGGCTTGGGATGAGCGCCCTGATCGCGGAGGCGGTGGCCATTCTGCTGGCGCTGGTCCTCAACTTCACCATGCACCACGTCTGGACCTACCGCCATATCCGCGAGGATGATGGGCGCCACTCCACGCAGCCGCCCGCCGGAGCGCTGGCGTCGAGCGCGCAGGGCCGCGCGAGCTAGCGCACGCCGCGCTGGATGTAGCCAACCAGCGCCGTCAGCACGTAGAGATTGGGCGTGGCGCTGATCGGCGTCGAGGTCCAGCGCAGCATCTTGCCCTTGCGCGTGATGAGGACGTAGCCATTGCGCAGGGTGAGTTGGTTGAGGTCACTCCAGGGCAGCGTCTGCTTGCCGTTCGAGATGCCCGCCTGGCTGACGCTCAGCTTGCCGAAGGGCAGCGTGGCGCCGCTGTGATAGGCGGCGATGGCGCGCGGCAGCAGCGCGTTGGCCGAGAGCCGCTGGATGGTATCACCGAGCTTGCCCACCTTGCCAAAGGCGTTATCCACCTTGATCTTGCTGCCGTCGAGCGTGATGACTGTGTAGGTGTGGCTGGTGTAGATGGGTATGCCGTAGTAGCGCATCTGGAAGGCGCGCTGGATGACGCTGGCCACGTCATCCCAGCGGCCCGCCAGGCTCTTGCCGCCACGCGCGATGCTGAAGCCGCGCTCGAAGAGTTGGGCGTGCGCGCCGCGCCACCGATAGACTGTCACGAAGCAGTAGATAGCCGCCGCCAGAAACAGCACGGTCAGAATCACACCTGACACCAGATCGCCTGTGGCAGAATCAGGAGACATCGCGGCCAGCCCGAAGATGCCGCCGATCACAATCGCCGCCGCC
>JAICVT010000446.1 GCA_025935235.1 Ktedonobacterales bacterium
GATGAGATCATCGCGCAGGGGCGCGAGTTCCTGGGCGCGGCGGGTGTGGAGATGGAGAGCCTGCTCTCCACGCTGGCTGAGGAGCGCAAAGGCGCCGCCGACGAGCGCTATCGGCTGAGCATGGAGCGCGCCGAGGCGGAATATCAGCGCAAAGAGCTGGAGCGCATGCGCCGCGAGACGGAGGAGGAGCGCGACCGCATCATCAACGCCGCACGCGAGAAAGCGCGGCGCGAGGCCGACGCCGCCCAGGCCGAACTGGCGCGCATCCGCACGCAGATGCGCCGCGGCCTGACCGAAGAGCGGCTGGAGCAACTGCGCGAGCGCGCCCGCAAGGTGGAGGAGCGCAACGCGCCGCTGACGCCACGCGCGCGCCCGGCCAGCGCGGCCAGCGCCGATGGCGAGGCGGAGGGCGAGACGGGCGAGCTGGCGGTGGGCGATCAGGTGCGGGTGCGCTCCCTTGGGCAGACCGGCGCGGTGGTCGCGGCGGCCAACGCGCGCGGCGAGGTAGAGGTGCAGGTCGGCGCGATACGGCTGCGGGTGGCGGCGAGCAATCTGGAGCGCCTGAGCAAGCGCCAGGCGCGCGCCGAGGCCGCCGTGGGCGTCACGCAGTATCCGCGGCTCGTCACGCTGCCCCCGCGCGACGAGACCAGCGCGCCAGAATCGCAGCTCGATCTGCGCGGCTGGCGTGTGGAAGACGCGCTGAGCGAGGTGGACGCCTACCTCAACGACGCCGCGCTGGCGGGGCTGCACAGCGTGCGCCTGCTGCACGGCAAGGGGACTGGCGCGCTGCGACAGGCCATCCGCGAGGATCTGCGCCATCATCCGCTGGTCAAGAGCTTCGAGTCGGCCCCCCAGCGCGAGGGCGGTGACGGCATCACCGTCGTCATGCTGGAGGGGTAGGCGGACCTCTCCCCCAGCCCCCTTCGCTTCAGGGAGGGGAACCTGAAGCAGGGATTGCGGCGAAATGGCCGGATTGCGCGACCCGGGTGGCCCTCCAACACTACCGGATCTCCCTCGCCCGATGGGAAAGGGGTTGCGGGTGAGGGCTTACGCCCCTCGCTCCCCAGCCGCACATGTGGCACAATTGTTCCAATGAGTCTGTGAACGCACAGGGGGGACGCGCCATGCGCCGAGTCATCGCGATGCTCCATCTCTCGCTGGATGGATTGACCTCTGGCCCCAATGACGAGCTTGACTGGATCGCCTATGACGAGGAGCTGGAGAGTTACGCTCACGCGCTGCACGATCAGACCGACGCGGTCATCTGGGGGCGTCGGACATATGAGGGCATGGCGAGTTATTGGCTGACCATACCAGGCAATCCTGAGAGCACGCCAGCGGAGCGCGCGCACGCCAGCTACCTGCAAAACGCCACCAAAATCGTCGTCTCGCGTACGCTGGATCGCGTTGACTGGGATGGCGCTCAGAATACCGTCCTGATCAAGGATCACATCGCCGACGAGATCAACCACATCAAGCAGCAGCCCGGCCAGGACATCTGGTTCCTGGGCAGCCCGACGCTGGCGCAAACGTTCATGCAGCTCGACCTGATTGACGAATACCGTATCAACATCAACCCGACCGTGCTGGGACAGGGCAAGCCGCTGTTCGCTGGCGTGACTCGCTCATTCCCACTCAAGCTGCTGGAGGCGAGGAGCCTGGCGAGCGGCGTCGTCGCCCTGCGCTACGAGCCTGTTCGCGCGGCGGGTTGACACGCATAGGCGCGATCTGCGCCCTCGAACGTTTGACAGCCGCTCCCTCTTCGTGATACCATCCGCGCCATGCAAGCCACTACCATCTTCTTCGCGGCGTAGGCCCGGCGCACGATACGCCCACGCTCGCGGTACCTCCCAGCGCGCTGCTGATGCGGCGGCGCGCCAAGGGGAGCGCCGGACGGACACCACCAACGCGCACACGCTGACGTGCGGCGTTTCCTCTCCTTGTGGTGTTCGTCGTCCGATCTTACCGCTCTGAGCCGCTGGAATTACTTTGCCGGGCCTCCTTCATGCCGCATACTATTTCGCCCTTTCATCGCATGATGGAGCCTCTCTATGCTGTCGCATGCTCGCCCCCGCTTTCAGGGACTCTGGCGACATCCTGATTTTCTCAAGCTCTGGACCGGGCAGAGTGTCTCGGTCTTTGGTACGCTCATTACCAAGGTCGCGCTGCCGATTGTGGCGGTGCTGACCCTGCATGCCGACGCCGCGCAGGTTGCGCTGATCTACGCCGCGCAGGTCGCGCCGACGCTGGTCTTTGGGCTGGCGGCTGGGGCGCTGGCCGACCGTGTGCGTCGCCGCCCGCTGCTGATCGCCGCCGACGTGGGGCGCGCGCTGACGCTGGCGAGCGTGCCAGTGGCCGCTGCGACGGGATCGCTGAGCCTGACCCTGATCTACGTGGTGACGCTGTTGACCAGCGCCCTCAGCGCGCTCTTCGACATCGCCTATCCCGCCTATCTGCCGTCGCTGATCGGGCCAGAGCGCCTGCTGGAAGGCAACGCCAAGCTCGGCGCCAGCATGTCAGTGGCCGAGGTGGCGGGCTTTGGGCTGGGCGGCGCGCTGGTGCAGGCGTTGACCGCCTCTGGCGCGATCGTGGTAGACATTGCCACCTACATTGTCTCCGTCGTCTCGCTGGCGCTGATTCGGACGCCTGAGCCAGCGCCTGAGCGGGCCGAGCGCGCGGCTGAGCCTGGCCAGGCGCTCGCGCATCTGCGCCGCGATGTGCTGGAGGGGCTGCGGTTGACGTGGGGCCAACCGACACGTCGCGCGCTGGCGGGCGTAGCGCTGGTGCAGGCGCTGTGCGGCGGGATGCTGGAGCCGGTGCTATACATCTTCATCCTGCGCGATCTGGGCATCTCACCCGCCATCACGACAGCCACCTTTGCGGTCGGCGGCGTGGCCTCGTTCCTGGGCGCCACGCTCAGCGAGCGCGTCACACGGCGACTGGGCATGCGCCGCGCGCTGCGGCTGAGCGCGCTGATGGGCGCGGGCTTCGCCGTGCTGATCCCGCTGGCGGGCGGGCCGCCGTGGCTGGCGATCACGATGCTGGTGGCGACACAGCTTGGCGACGCGGGCTATACGGTCTACGGCATCGCGGAGACGACGACGCTCCAGCGGGTCAGCCCAGCCTCGGCGCTGGGACGCATCACCGCCAGCATCCAGTTCGTGGCGGGCGGCGCGATGGTGGTCGGGCTGGGGATTGGCGCGGGCCTGGGCGAGGTGATCGGCGCGCGCGCCACGCTGCTGCTCGCCACCCTGGGCATGCTGCTCGGCCCGCTCTGGCTGGCGCTGGAGCGCATCGAGCC
>JAICVT010000339.1 GCA_025935235.1 Ktedonobacterales bacterium
CAGGCGCAGTCGCGGATCGGCCACCTCGTCAATGCCGAAGTTGAGCAGCGCCAGCCCGGCGCCCAGCAGCGCGATGCACAGCCCCGGCGGCGCGAACCACCACCACGTCCCCGTCAGCAGCGCGCCGCTGTTGTAGGCCTGATTCAGCATGATGCCCCAGCTAATCGTCGTCGTGTCGCCGAAGCCCAGGAACTCCAGTCCCGCCACCGCCAGCAAGACCTGGATGGTCGTCGTGACGAAGTTGGCGGCCACAATCGAGATCTCATTGGGGAAGATCTCAGCGGCGATGATGCGCCAGGTTGACTCACCGCTGGCGCGCGCGGCGGTGACGAACTCGCGCGAGCGCAGCGAGAGCGTCTGCGCGCGCAGTACCCGTGCCCCCCACGGCCAGTTGGTCAGCGCAACGACGATGGCGATGGTGATGGTGGCGCGATTGAAGTATTGCACGGCCACGATCGCCAGCGGCAGCGAGGGGATCACCAGAAAGACGTTGGTGAGCAGCGAGAGCGCGTCATCTACCGCGCCGCCCATGTAGCCCGCGACCAGTCCCACCGCGATCGAGATCAGGCAGACCAGCAGCCCGGTCACGAAGGCCCAGAAGACCGAGGAGCGCGCGCCGATCACGAGCTGCGCGAAGACATCCTGCCCGCCCTGGTTGGTGCCGAGCCAGTGCGCGGCGGAGGGCGACGCGTTGAGATTGAGCGTGTAGGCCAGCGGATTCTGACGGATAAACAGCGGCCCTAGCAGCGCCACCAGGATGAAGAAACCGATGACGGCGCTGCCCGTGGCCACCTTGCGGTTCAGTGTGACACCGCGCCAGACCGCGCGCAGCCCCGCCCACGCCTGCGCGCCGAGGCGCTGCGCGGCGGACGGCTCACCGAGGGGGAGAACCGTGGCCGGAGGCGATTGGCTCATGGCTAGGCGCTCCTTTCCTGGCGCGTGCGCGGATCGAGCACGGTGTAGAGCAGATCAACGATCAGGTTCATGGCGACGGTGGCCACGATCACCAGCAGCAGAATGCCGTCGGCGAGCGCGTAATCCTGGCTGAGGATGCCCTGATACAGCGCGAAGCCGATCCCTGGATACGAGAAGACGATCTCGACCAGCAGTTGCCCGCCGACCACGCTGCCGATGGCGATGGCGAAGCCCGTCACGCTCGGCAGGATGGCGTTGCGCGCGGCGTAGGCGAACATCAGGCGGCTGGTGGTCAGCCCCTTGGCCCGCGCCATCGTGATGTAGTCCTCGGAGAGCGTCGTAATCATCGAGTTGCGCATCGTCAGCATCCAGCCGGCCACCGTCGAGATGACGATGGTGAAGGCCGGCAGGATAGCGTGCTGGGCGGCGCTGAGGATGAAGTCCGGACTCCAGCCGGGCGTGAGCGCGAGATCATAGCCATCGGAGAAGGGCAGCCAGCCCGCCTTGAAGCCGATGAAGTAGACCACCAGCAGCGCCAGCCAGGGATAGAGAATCGAGTAGAGGAAGGTCATCGCGGCGGAGAGTGTGGTGTCGAGCGACGAGCCGCGCCGCCATGCCATGAAGACGCCAATCAGTGTGCCAGCGACGAAGCTGATCAGCACGCTGACCGAGAGCAGCGTCAGTGTCCAGGGGATGTCCTGGCCGATCACCTGCGCCACCGAGGCCGGATACGCGCTGGTCGAGATGCCCAGATTGCCATGTAGCAGATTGTTTAGGTATTTGAGGTACTGGAGCCAGAGCGGGTCGGTCGTGTCGAGGCCAAATTCGCTCTCCAGCGCCTGCAAGAGCGCCGGGCTGACGTAGCCATGCTGTGAGAGGCGGAAGAAGAGCGCCTTGGCCGGGTCGCCGGGCGCCAGCCGCGGCAAGAAGAAATTGATGGTGACGGCTGCCCAGATCGCGAGCAGGTAGACGCCAATTCGGCGAAGCAGGCGGCGCATCAGCGTGCTCCTTGTCGCGCACTGGGTCGCGCATTGGCGCGCATCGGGTCGCGCATCGGTCAGAGAGGTCAGGGGCGCGTCACGGCCATTCTAACATGCCGGGGGGCGAACCTCTCCCCCTGCCCCCTCCCCTCCAGGGAGGGGAACTCGCGGCGGGGGATGTGGCATCGGGCAGCCGCCATACTCACACAGGCTTCAGATGACGCCCGCCCTCCAACTGCTGTTTCTTCGTCACGGGTTTTCCCGCCCTGGATAGGAAGTGCGCCGCTATCGCCACACCCCCTCACTCAGGTTCCCCTCCCTGGAGGGGAGGGGCAGGGGGAGAGGTTCGCGCCTCGCCTCCGGCGCCCCCTCTCCTCGTGGGAGGGGGGCCGGGGGGTGAGGTTCCGACTTACGAAACGGGTTGCAGGTGCAGGATCACCTGCTCGTTGTCACCCGCCGCCAGCGAGTAGGCCGAGCCGATGGCGTAGGGGTTCTGCGGTGTCGGCCAGCCGGTCCAGTGGGTGGTGGTGTACTCGAAGAACTGCACGGCATCCAGCACGGGGATGACCGGGAGGTCCTTCGCCATGATATCCGTCAGACCCTGGATGGCCTGCTTCTGTGCCGCCGGATCAGAGGTGGACGCATACTGCGCCAGCAGCTGATCGGTCGTCGCGTCGTTCCACTGCTCCCAGTTGGTGGCGTTGGCGCCACTGATGTGCGTGCTGGCGAGCAGCGGCTGCAGGTAGTAGTACGGGGTGGGGCCGAAGAAGCCACCCGTCATGATCAGGTCGAAGTTGTGCGAGGCGCGGTCGGTCCGCCAGTCGTCATCCGAGACCTTGTTGAGCTGCAGGTCGATGCCCGCCGCCTTGAGGCTCTGCTGCGCGATCTGGAGGTCGGCGACGTAGTCCGAGAAGTCGCCGGGGACCGTCACCTTGAACGAGAGCTTGTTCCCGTGCGCGTCGGCATAGATGCCGTCGGAGCCTTTGGTGAAGCCGCTCTGCTGCAGCAGCGCATCGGCGCCGCTGGGGTTGGCCGGGCCAAAGCTGGGCAGCGTGCCGTTGTACTGCGCGCTCAGGTACGCCTCCTGGCCGGGCATCAGGCCAGTGGGGCTGGCCGGCGGCTCGAAGCCCGCCTCGCCAGAGACCGACATCTCATGCCGATCCAGCGCCATGCTGATCGCCTGACGCACCACGAGCTGACCCAGCAGCGGATTCTTCAGGTTCGGGACGAGTTGCGCGGGGACGACTGGCACAGGATACGAGAAGTTGTGCGCCGTGTCCTTCTGGACGAAGGCGTTGACCGCCGGATCGAAGATCGCCGTCCAGTCGGCCTGTCCGGCCTCCATCTTCTCCAGCGCGACATCGTTGCTGCTGACGACTGGATAGTCCAGCTCGTCCACTTTGACCTTATCGGCCTGCCAGTAGGTGGAATTCTTGACGTAGGTGATGATCTGCGGCGAGAAGCTCTTGAGCTTCATCGGGCCGGTGCCAACCGGGGTCGAGTTGACAAACTTGGTCGGGTCGCCTGCGCTGCTCCAGAGATGCTGCGGCACGATGTACGTACCCTCGATGAACGGCAGATCGGTCGGGAAGGCGCTCTGGAAGGTGAAGACGACGGTGTTGGGATCGCTGGCGGCCACGCTGGCAAGGTGCTGCCAGAGGCCATTGCCATCGGCGGCGGGATAGGTCTTCAGCATGTTGAAGGTGAAGGCCACGTCATTCGCCGAGAAATCCTTGCCGTCCGACCACTTCACGCCCTGCCGCGTCTGGAAGGTCAGCGTGGTGTTGTTGTTGCTCCAGGCGTAGCTGGTCGCCAGCATGGGCGTTTCTTTGCCCGAGACGCCGTTGACGTACTCAAGATTCTCGTAGATCAGCCCCTCGACGCCGCAGTTGACGTTCGGGCTGAAGGGGCTCATGTTCTCGGTATACGAGCCGCCCACCGAGCAGATCGCGGTGAGTGTGTGCTTGGTCGCGCTCGAGCCGCCGCCACTGTTACAGGCCGAGACCAGCAGCGATGCGATGCCGAGGAAAGTGACAAGAGCTGGAATGGTGACGCGCCTTCTCCCTGACCGCGCCAGGGAGAAAGAAGTGGAAGCCATAGAGAACCTCCCGACTTCGGAGCGATGAATCACACCGTTGGATTCATGTGGAATCACGTGGTCTGGATGCTCAAGGTTCGCCTGGGCCTGCTGGCGCTGGAAGCGTACTGGGCGCCGCCAGCGCTTGATGAAGAACTGGATGTACGGGATGCACGGGATGTACGGGACGTACTGAAAGAACAGGAACGTCGGGGAAAGCGGGGCCGTAGATCAGGCTCTGGGCGGCGCGCCGGGCCACACCCGCGGCGCGCTCGCGCGACGATCACGGCGATTCCGTCGAACACGAACGATCAGGAAAGTCCGTCGCTGAGTCCACGCTCCTTTCCCCCACGCGGCGCCACGACCACGAAGCGCAGATTTTCGGGCATTCGCCGGTTGTTGTTCGGGAGTGTACCTGACGCCTGGTGTATTTGTCAAGTCATCTAGACCACTAGACCAGAACTCGGGTACACTGTGGGCAGGGAGGCGGGTCGAGCAGAGGCGGGCAGCAGGGATAACGGGCGGCTAAAGCCGCAGCTGTGGGCCTGCGGGTCGCGAAGCCTGCCACCGCCGGCCAGGCTGCGGCGCCGCGATTCCCAGCCCGCGCAGGCGGGCTTGGCGGCGAAACGCCCTTAGCCTGCGGGTTTACCCGCCCGTGCCGGTGTGCCGTGCCAGTGCGCCGCCGAGACGAGAGGAGCCGCTATGACATCCCAGCTCGAACAGGAAATCGCCAGCCAGCCCGCGCTGATCGCCGCGCTGCTCGAACGCGAGTTGCCACATGTCGCCGCCATCTGCGCCGCTCTGCCGCCCTTCGACTACGCGCTGATCGCCGCGCGTGGCTCCTCCGACCATGCCGCGCTCTACGCCAAATACGCCTGG
>JAICVT010000227.1 GCA_025935235.1 Ktedonobacterales bacterium
AAAACGGCGGAAGCGATGGTGTACCCTTTGCCCTTGTGACGTCAGACCCTCTGCTCTGACGCTGTCCCAATGACACCGTGTGGTCACTTCTCTCACTGAGACGCCAGGAGCGCTTTTCTCCAGTTGAGAGTCGGGTGAGGTCGCGCGAGCCGGAGACTCACGCGCCAAGAAGAACGTCTTGCGCCGGACCCGCCCGGAGTGGCTGCGGTCTGTGCGATGCGCTGCACGTTTGGAGGTACTCCCCTTGCAGCTTCAACTAACGAAACGCCCGCAGGCGGCTGTGGCCGCCCTCCTCGTTGCGGGCACGCTCGCCACAGGTATGGTGAGCATGACGGCGCCAACGGCGCACGCGGCGTCCACGAGCCTGCGCTATCAGCGCGGCTATAGCGTGCAGGGCAGTTGGCTTTGCTATGGATGGTCGAACGGCGCCTATCATTGCACCCAGCGCTGGCATCGCTCTGGCAGCCGTCTCGTCTCTGATAACCCCGGCTGGGTGCCGAATGGTGGTTCATCCTCTGCGCGAACCAGCACCGCTTCCCACCACTCCTCGAACGTCAACACCTTCACGACTGGCTTCTCCTCCGCTCCACGCGGCATCAGCCAGTGGGCGTGGACGGGGCATGGCTCCTATTCAGAGCCGCGCGGCACGTTCCAGGGCTATTCCTGGGGCTGGTGTACCAGCGGCGCCGCGATGATGGCGCATGACAACGTCAGTGGATTGGGCTTCGCGGCTAGCTGGACCCGCAACGCGGCGCGGCGTGGCATGGCCACTGGCTATGTTCCACGAGCCGGAGCGACGGTAGTCTTCCAGCCGGGGGTGCAGGGCGCCAGCAGCAGCGGACACGTCGGCCATGTGGTCGCGGTCTACGGCAATGGCTGGTTCCTGTTGGCGGAGACCGCTTTCTGGTGGAACGGCGGCGGCTTCGGTCGCGTGTCGTACCGCTATGCCCACGCCGGGTCAGGCGTGAGCTTCATCTACTAACCGCTCCCGATCCCAAGCGCCGCGGACTTTCCACCCCGCGCCGCCTCGCGAACGGAGCGCGCAACGCCTGACGCGGCAGGTGATTCCCTTGATCCCCTGTCATGTCAGGCGTTGTCTTGCCATTCACATCACGCCATGACATACTTGACCGTAGAGCAAGCGTCGTTCGGCGCTGTGATCAGATGGACAACTGGACGTGTGTTGAAGGGCAGTGATGGTATGGCGCGTTTCAAGCTGTTCCGCTATCGTCGGCCTTCACTCAGAACCGCGCTCGGCGTGACGCGGGCCAAGCGCCGCTTCAAGACGCGCACGGGTTACTACGCCGCCACTCGCTGGATGCGCGCCCCCTACAACATGCGCCGCCGGGCGCTGCGCCGCGTAGGCTACTACTCTGGCCCGATGAAGTTCCTGCGCTTCCTGATGGGCCGACGCTAGCCGCTCGCTGGCCTGTCGCTGGCCCTATAGCACCGCCGACTCGACGGGCGCGGCGCTGAAATCGCGCGCGGGATCGAACGCGGCAAGCTGGATCGCGCCGAAGCCCTCGGGCAGGGCCACCGCGCCACCCTGTGCGTCGCCCGCCAGCAGCGCCTCCACCAGGCGTGCGGTGACGGGCGCGTGCATCACACCGTGGCCCGAGAAGCCCGCCGCGTGGACCAGATTCGCCAGTCGCGTGTCGCGCCCGATCAGCGGGCTGCCGTCGGGAGACATGGCGTAGAAGCCACAGGTGGTCGCCTTCAGCCCGCCGCAGTTGGCCAGCGCGGGCGCGAAGTCATCGAGCTGAGCCAGCAGGTCATAACCAGCGTTCTCGATGCCGACCGCGTGGTTGAAGCCGTCGCGGATGGCGTCCTGATCGTCATCGCTGAAGTCTGGCTCTGGCGCAGTCGCGCCCGCCCCGCCGATCAGCAGCAGCGGGCCATCGGGGCGGGCATGCGCGCCGCGTCCCGGCCCCATGCCATAGATCATCATCGGCAGCCGCTCCCACTCCTCGGGCGACATGATCGGCTGGGTCGGCTCGAAGTGGTAGAGGTAGCGCTTGGTCGGCGCGATGGGCAACTCCATGCCGCCGAGCGCGCGGCTGACGCGCGGCGCCCAGGCGTTGGTCGCGTTGACCACCCAATCCACCGCCAGCGGCCCGCGCGAGGTGAGCAGCGCGCTGATGCGACCGCCGCGCGTCTGGGCGCCGCGCGCCGCCGTCTCCGTCATCACCTCCACACCCAGCTCGCGCGCCCGCCGGAAGCCCTCGCCATAGATGATGTGCGGATGCAGGAAGCCATCCTCTGGCCCCCAGGCCGCGCCGATCAGCCGCTCGGCGTCGAGCCAGGGCCAGCGCCGCGCCAGCGCCGCCGGGGCCAGCGCCTCCACTGCCACGCCCTCGGCCCGCTGCCGCGCCAGGTTGGCCTGACCCAGCGCCCAGGCGGCCACAGCGTCCGCGCGCCGCGCGGGCTCGACGGCCTCGGGATGCTCGAAGAGGAAGAGGTAGCCATTCCGCCGCATGACGGGCTGGCGCTGCGCAGCGGGCGTCTGAAGCGCCTCATGGAACTGGCCATACCACCACTCGGCGTAGCGTAGCCCGCGAATCGTCTCGGCCATGCCCCACTGCGCGCGGATGCCCGCCGCCGACCGGCTCGACGACCCATTGCCGATGCGCGCCCGCTCCAGCGCCGTCACGCGGAAGCCGCGCTCGGCCAGCCGCACGGCGCACAGCGCGCCCGTCACACCCCCGCCGATGATCGCCACCCGGTCGCCGCTCGCCATGCCGCTCACTCCCTCGATCGCCTGCCAGCGCGCATGCGCCTGGCGTCTGCCCCTGGCGTCTGCGCCTGACTTTCGCGAGGGCATTATAGCAGGCGCCCGCATCGTTGACGACGCCTTCCGTGCGCTACGCGCCTTGCTTGGCTGGCTCCCCGGCTGGCTCGCGCACCACGTAAGGGAAGTGCTGGCTCTTGTCGCCACGCTCCCAGTTCTCGCGCAGACCGGGCTTGCCGAGATCCCAATCGGGGCGAATCTGGTGTGAGACCGCGCGCAGATCGCGCCACAGGTCGTCGGTGGAGGGCCGCCCCCAGAACCAGTAGCCGTTGTAGATCGAGTAGATGCGCAGCCCTGGAGCTAGCACGAACGTATGCGGGATCATCGGGTTGTGGAAAGGGTCGGTGTACTCCTGGATGTCGAGGTCCTTCTGCACCTTGCGCGCCGTGTCCGACAGGAAGGTCCACTGGGCGCCAACCGCATCGCGGAACTCGTTGGACTCCAGGATGTTGTCGGTCGAGATGGTCACGATGCTGGTGTAGGCCACATTGACCTTGGACTGGAATGCCGCCAGCTCCAGATGCTGCTGGTGGTCTTTCGGGCAATAGTGGCCGCGCGAGAGGATCAGGATCATCGGATTGATGCCCTGTAGCTCGCTCAGCGTGCGGCGCACGCGGGTGTGATCGGTCAGCTCATAGTCAGGGAAAGTCGCTCCGGGAACGATGTCTGCGCGCACGATGGCGCCTCCTGTGTTCTGCTTGCGTGTTCTTCCTATACTCGCCTGCGTGGACGCCGACTACGACGGGCGCCGCTATGCCAAAAAGCATAGCGCGCTGGCATGCAACACCGCCAGATCGTCCAGACGCCGAGCCGGGGCGCTCAGCCGGGTCGCTCGTAGAGGATGGCGCGCGCCGCATTCAGCCCCGGCATGCCAGCGGCCTCACCGCTGGCATGCGCGCTGGCCGCTGTCAGGCCCCGGCCAAGGTCACAGGTCACACAGGCGCCGCGTCCGCCAGAGGGGTGAGGATGACGACGGGAATCTCGCGCTGCGTCTGCTCCTCGTGATGGCGATAGGGCGGATGGTAGGCGAGCAGCCTTGGCCAGAGGTCGCGCCGTTCATCTGGCGAGGCGGTTCTGGCGAGATAGTCGCCTTTGCGGCGCCCCACCTGCACGGCGACACGTGGCTGCGCGCAGAGATTGAGATACCACGCGGGATGCGCGTCTCCGCCGTTGTTCGAGGCGACAATCACTAGATCATCGCCATCGGGCAGGTACGCTAGCGCGTGTACGCGCGAACGCCCCGTTTTGCGACCGATCGTGGTCAGCAACAGGAATGTCCAGCCGAGCTGCCGATGTCCGATTCGACCGCCAGTCAGCCGATAGATGCGCTGCGTCACGAGATCCACGAATCGAACAGCGCGGTTCCCCAGATGTGTCGCCAGTTGGTTTCTCACGAGCGGTATCCCTTCGCCAGCCAAAACGCCAGGCTGACGGTCTTATTCTACCGTCGCGCTACGCTATAAGGTTGTAGCAGCGTCACACAGCGCCAGATCGCCTTGACGCCAGCCGCGCGGGCGGGCTACACTTGGTGAGCATACAGCGCAGATCGGGAAGAGTACGCGGGGCATGCGAGCCACAGCGAGCCGGAAGGGTGCAAGCCGGCGCCGACGCCCCGCCGAAACCGGCCCGTGAGCCGCGACCGAATCTCTTGAGATGAAGGCCGCCGGACGTCTCCCGTTACCATGAGACGCCGCATCACCCCGCCATCTATCATCATGCGGGGCGTGCGGGCAGAGCAGGCGCGCGGCGAACGACCGCGAACGACAACGACGCGCGCCCGAAACTGAGGTGGTACCGCGGGACTCATCGCCCGCCCTCATGCCGTCATTGCGACGCGAGGGCGGGCGTTTTGTATGCGCTCGACGCAGCGTCGCTCCTCCTCACGCACAAGAGGGGAGACAGAGCGAGCAGCAGCGAACAGCAGCGAACAGCAGCGAACAGGAGCGCCAACATGGCCGACAAGACCAGCGCCTCACAGACGGAAGGCGCGAAAAGCAACGCAAAGAACGAAACCAAAAACGAAGCGACATCCGAGGCGAAGGCGACGCGCGAGGAGAAGCTCGTGCAGGATGTCGCCGACCTGGACGACTACGCCCGCTGGTATCAGGATGTGGTCTACAAAGCTGACATGGCCGATCTCTCGCCCGTGCGTGGCTGCATGGTCATCCGCCCCTACGGCTATGCCTTATGGGAGAACATGCAGCGCCAGCTCGACGACCGCATCAAAGCGACTGGCCACGAAAACCTCTACTTCCCTCTCTTCATCCCCTACAGCTTCCTGATGAAAGAGGCCGAGCATGTCGAGGGGTTCGCCCCCGAGGTGGCGCTGGTGACGCGCGCGGGCGGCGAGGAGCTGGAAGACCCTCTGGTGGTGCGCCCCACCTCCGAGACGGTCATCGGCTACATGTATGCCCAGTGGGTGCATAGCTATCGCGACCTGCCCCTGCTCTATAACCAGTGGGCCAATGTGGTGCGCTGGGAGAAGCGCACGCGACCCTTCCTGCGCACCAGCGAATTCCTCTGGCAGGAGGGCCACACCGTTCACCGCACCGAGCAGGAGGCCGAGGACGAGACGCTGCTGATCCTCAACGCGGTCTACCAGGACTTCGTGGAGAAGGAGCTGGCGATCCCTGTCATCCCTGGGCGCAAGAGCGAGAGCGAGAAGTTCGCTGGCGCGCTGCGTACCTATAGCATCGAGGCGATGATGGGCGACGGCAAGGCGCTGCAAGCGGCGACCTCGCACAATCTGGGGCAGAACTTCGCGCGCAGCTTCGGCATCGAGTTTCAGGATGCCGACGGTCAGGTCAAGACGGCCTGGACGACCAGCTGGGGCGCCAGCACCCGTCTGGTCGGCGCGCTCATCATGGCGCACGGCGACGCCAACGGGCTGCGCATGCCCCCCCGTGTCGCGCCCACACAGGCCATCATCGTGCCCATCTGGCGCAAAGACGAGGAGCGTGAGGCGGTAGCGAAGCTCGTCAGCGAGGTGGAGGCGGCGCTGCGCACGGCCGGTGTGCGGGTGAAGGCCGACTGGCGCGAGGAGCGCCCCGGCTGGAAGTACAACGAGTGGGAGCTGCGTGGCGTGCCCGTGCGCATCGAGATCGGTCCCCGCGACGCCGCCAACGGTCAGGTGATGCTCGTGCCTCGCACCGACCGCTCCGCGAAGGAGGCGGTGGCCGCGCGCGCGGTCGCCGAGCGCGTGCCCGCGCTGCTAGAGGAGATCCAGCGCGCGCTCTACGAGCAGGCGCTGGCCTTCCGCCTCAGCCGCACCTATCAGGCGGCGGACTACGACCAGTTCCGCGCGCTCTTCGCCGACCGGAGCAAGCAGGGCTTTGTAGAGGCATGGTGGTGCGGCGACGCCGCCTGCGAGGCGCAGGTGAAGGCCGAGACGCAGGCGACGATCCGCAACCTGCCCCTCGACCATCCCGAAAAGCCCGCCGACGCCATCTGTGTCCACTGTGGCAGACCCGCCAGCGACTGGGCGATCTTCGCGCGGGCGTATTAGAGCGCGAAACCTCTCCCCCTACCCCCTCCCCTGCGAGGGGAGGGGAACGCACGGCAGGGTTTGCAGCAATAGCGAGGCGTTGACCCTGGCCATGCGTTCATGTGGCGATTCGCTCGCCCCGCGCCATAGCCCTTCCTACGAGTTCCCCTCCCTTTTAGGGGAGGGGGCAGGGGGAGAGGTTCGCCGCACCACATGAAAGAAGCCAGCCAATGCCGACCACGCTCTATCTGATCCTGCTGACCTATGTGCGCCCGGCGGAGGAGGTGGCGGCGCATCTGGAGGAGCACCGCGCCTACCTGCGCCGCTCCATCGCCGCTGGCCAACTGATCGTCTCGGGACGGCGGCTCGACGACGGAGGCGGCGTGATCCTCGTGCGCGCCGCCTCGGAAGACGCCGCGCTGGCGCTGGTAGCCGACGACCCCTTCGGCCAGCTTGGCATCGCCACGCACCAGGTTATCCCCTTCGAGGCGCTCTGGAACGCGCCCGCCTTCGCGCCCTTCCTCGCGCCGTTCGCAGAGGAGGAGTCGACACCTGGCGGCTGGGATGCCAGCGGTTGAAACCGCGCCTGGGAGGTGGCTGACGCCACCGCGAAACCCGCCTGCGCGGGTTCCCGGAGCGTCCCAGTCCGCGTAGGCGGACTTCGCGGCCTGCACGGCCTCCCAGGCGCGACTTCAGTCGCCAGCCGCCGCGTCGCGCTGGCGCAGCAGGGCCACCGCCTCGGCGTGGCCGTGCGCCTCGGCCAGATCGAGTGGCGTCTGGCCGTCGCTCTTGCGCGCGTCGAGGTCGGCGCCGTAGGACAGCAGCAGCTCGATCATCGCGAGCTGGCCGTTCTGCGCCGCCTCGTGCAGCGGAGTGAAGTCGTCGGACTGCCGTGCGTTGACATCCGCGCCGCGTCGCAGCAACTCTTCGCTGATGGCGAGTTGCTGCGCGGCCACGGCGGAGTGCAGCGGCG
>JAICVT010000539.1 GCA_025935235.1 Ktedonobacterales bacterium
CGGCCAGCCGCCTGAGCGAGACGGCCAGCGCTGTCACCGCGTTGGGACTGACGCTGGCCTGGGAGGCCATCCAGGCGGAAGTCGAATAGCCTCAGCGCGAGATCAGTCCTCCAGGATGGCGGCGGGCAGCTCGCCGAGGTCGGCCAGCGCCAGGTCTGGGCCGCAGGCGCGCAGCTCGGCCAGCGAGTGGATGGGGCCGGTGGCGACAGCGACCGTGCGCAGGTCATGCGCCGCGCCGCAGCTGATATCCGCTGGCGTATCGCCGATCACCCAGGTGTCGCGCGGTTGCGGCATGACCCCCAGCGCACGCTCGGCGTGGGCGAGCGCCAGCGGCGGCAGCGCGTTGCGATCCTCCGCCTGGTCGCCGAATCCGCCGATCCAGCGGGGCGCGCTGACGCTGGCGCCAGGAGTGTCGAGCGTGAAGAAGCTGGCCAGCCCGGCGGCGGAGAGCTTGCGCCAGGCGATGCGCTCGATATTGCCCGTCACCAGCCCCAATGTGGCGCCGCCAGCGCGCAGCCAGACGAGGGCGCTTACGGCGTGGGGCGTGTGGTAGGCGCTCAGGTCGTCGGGCGCGAGCCGGTCGTAGGCCTCCGCCGCCGCCGTGGAGAAAGCGGCCAGCCCCGCCGTGATCTCGGCGTCTGGCACGCCGACGGAGCGCAACTCGCGCCGCGCGATGGCGCTGTCGGTCATCCCCGCCGTCTGCCCGAACTCGGCAGGCGCCAACTGCGCGCCAAAGACCTCGCGCGCCGCGTCGCAGAGCGCCTGGCGATGCACGGGCGGCGCGCCGCGCACCAGCGTGCCATCAATGTCGAAGAGCAGGAGCTTCACGCGCCCTCCTGACCGCTCGCGTGGCCGGTCGCGAGCGGCGGCTGACGCAGATGCCAGTCGGTGACACGCTGGTAGGCGTGGCCCAGCCGCAGCAGCGCTGGCTCGTTGAAGTGGCCCGCCGCCAGTTGCAGGCTGACCGGCAGTCCTTCAGCCGTGAAGCCGCAGGGCAGCGCGAGCGATGGCTGGCCGGTCAGGTCGAAGGGAAAATTGTTGCGCAGCAGCGCATAGCCCGAGGTATGCTCGCCTCCGCCCAACCGGATCGGCTCGTCGAGCGCGGCGACGCGCGGCGCGACGATCGGCAGCGTGGGCATGGCCAGCGCGTCCAGATCGCCCAGCAGCGCGCGCATCTTCGCGGTGAAGGCGCGTCGCACGCGCTGCCCGCCGATGTAGGTGGTGGCCAGCATGCGCGAGCCTGCCTCCAGCGCGTCGCGCACGGCGGGGGTGTAGCGCTCGGCCCGCGCGGGATACCACCCCATCTCGGTGTGGTAGAGCGTCGCCTCGGGCCGCTGCACCGCGCGATAGCCGCTATCGAACAGCTCGTCGGTCAGCTCCGGCGGCATGTCCACCTCGCGGATCTCAGCGCCCAGCGCGCGCAGCTCGCCAATCGCCGCGCGCGCCAGCGCCTCAACCTCCGGCTCGGCCTCCCAGAAGTGCTGGCGCGGCACGCCGATGCGCGCCCCCCGCACGGCCTCGGCTGGCTCGCGGCGATCCATCAGGCTGGCCGTGAAGTCCATCGCTGGCGCCTCGACACTGTCGGGGTCGGCGGGATCATAGCCCGCCAGCGCGTCCAGCAGCAGCGCGCAGTCTTCCACGCTACGGGCGATTGGCCCGGCATGGTCATACGACCAGCTCAGCGTGATGACGCCCGCGCGGCTGACCAGCCCATAGGTCGGCTTGAGGCCGGTGACGCCGCAGCAGGCGGCGGGGATGCGAATCGAGCCGCCAGTGTCGGTGCCAAGCGCCGCCAGAAACATGCCCGTCGCCACGCCCGCCGCCGAGCCGCCGCTACTGCCGCCGGGGATGCGCTCCAGATCCCAGGGATTGTGCGTCGGCGGGGTGAACGTGCCATAGGCGAACTCGTGGGTGTTGGTCTTGGCCACCAGCGCGGCGCCCGCCTGCCGCAACCGGCTCACCGCCGTCGCATCCTCATCGGGGATGTAGTCGTCGAGCACGCGCGAGCCAGCGGTGGTGCGCACGCCGCGCGTCATGTAGAGGTCTTTGATGCCGATGGGGATGCCACAGAGCGGGCTGGCTCCGCGCGCCGCCCGCTGATCGCGCAGCCGCGCATCCGCCGCGCTGGCAGCCGCGCGCGCCTCATCCGCCATGACGGTCACGCAGGCTTTCAGCGCGCTATCGAGCGCGGCGATGCGCTCCAGGCTGCGCGCGACCAGC
>JAICVT010000585.1 GCA_025935235.1 Ktedonobacterales bacterium
CGCCGCCGCTTGCGGTGTGCTAGACGCTCGGATGAGCTGCTTAGCTGGCGAAACGGCTTGACTTCTTCGGCAGTCAAGTGAACTTGAGAGCCTGCGCTCAGTATAGGATGCGAGCCAACCACACGCAAGCGCTCGGCTGGCCCGTTCGTCCGCCTACACGCGCGTCTTGCGCCACTTGCCGCTACGGAAGCGCCAGTAGGCGAGGCCAGCCTGGGCGCAGTAGTCGAGCGCCATGGCGATGCGCCCACCGGGCAGGCCCAGCAGCGGGATGAGCAGCGCCGCCAGCGGCACACGCAGCCCCCACGAGCCAGCCGCCCGCACGATCACTGGGAACTTGGTATCGCCCGCGCCACGCAGCGCGCCGTTGAAGATGAAGGTCGCGCCTGACGCTGGCAGGATGATGAGCGAGAGCCGCTGAGCCAGCGCCCCGGCCTGCAACACCGCTGGGTCGGCGACGAAGAGGCCGAGCAGCGCCTGTGGCACGGCCAACGCCAGCAGGCCCAGCGCCGCTGTCACCGCCAGGCACGGCCAGAGCGCCGCCATCGTCGCGCGCGCCGCCAGCCTGGGGCTATGCGCGCCGAGCGCCTGGCCAACCAGCGCGGTGGCCGCCACGCTGAAGCCGAACGCGGGCAGCGTGCCGATGCTCTCCACGGTGTTGATGGTGATATTCGCGGCGTAGTCGGTCGCGCCAAGCTGAATCACCTGCCGATTGAAGGTCAGCACGCCCATCTGAAAGATAATCAACTCCGCCGCCGAGGGTAGGCCGATGCGCAGCACGCGCACGGCCACGCCACGGTCGAAGCGCAGCGCCGCACGCGAGAGGCGCGGCGCCAGCGGGTGACGGCGGCTGAGCAGGAAGAGCGCCATCACCGCGCCGAGCGTCCACCCGGCGGCTGAACCGACCGCCGAGCCAGTGACGCCGATCGGTCGAATGCCGAGCCGCGTATCGCCATTGAGCAGCAGCCATGAGGCCGCGACGTTGACGCCGTTGACCAGCAGCATCACCAGCACCGGGCGGCGCGTGTCGCCTGCGCCGCGCATCGCCGCTGTGCACGCCGAGGCCACGCCCGCCGCCGGCAAGCCCAGGCTCGATACGCGGATGAACTGCGCGGCGAGTTGCGCCACCTGGCCATCCACGCCGAGCGCGACGGTCAGGATGTCGGCCAGCGGCACGGCCAGCGCCACCAGCGCCAGCCCAATCAGCGCGCCCATCAGGATGCCCTGCGCCGCCGCGCGCACCGCCAGTCGGGGGTCGCGTCCGCCTGTGGCGCGGGCCACCAACGCCGTCACGCCGACATTCACCGCAAAGAACGCCGTCAGCACGATCCACGAGACCAGGCCAGCCGCGCCGACCGCCGCCACCGCAGTCGCCTGCCCATAGTGCAGCACACTGCTGGCATAGGGCGAGAGGTGGCCTGAGAGGAAGGTATCGGAGACGCCGACGCCAAGCGCCAGCAGTTGCTCGCCAATCGCCGGGGTCGAGAGCGACCAGACTCTGCGGCGCAGATCTGACGCAGGCAGGTCGTCGCGCAGGGCCACGGCCTGCCCTTCGCCTGGCGCCGGAATGGCATGATGACTGGATGAGCCGCCCGGCGGTAGCTCCAGCACGACATCCACCGCAGGCGCGGTGGAGACGCCGGGAGCGACCGGGGCGCGCCCAATGCGCCAGATGGGCCGCGAGAACACGACCTGCCGCATGGCGCTGATCGGCGAGCGCAGCCGCCCGTGCCGGGTGAGGCGGCGCTGGCGACGCTGGCGGCGCGCTTTGCC
>JAICVT010000422.1 GCA_025935235.1 Ktedonobacterales bacterium
CAGGCTGCCGCCTCCGCCGCCGCCGCTGGTGGGCAGGGCTGTTTCTCGCCAGGCGCGAATCCTGACTTCTGGATCGTCGGCCTCAACATCCTGGGCATTGCCTCGCTGACCGGCGCGATCAACTTCGTCGTGACGATCCTGCGCATGCGCGCCCCCGGCATGACGATCAACCGCATGCCACTCTTCACCTGGATGACGATGGTGACATCGTTCCTGCTAATCTTCGCGCTGCCAAGTCTGACGGTCGCCACCTTCCTGCTGCTCTTCGACCGCCATCTGGGAACACACTTCTACCAGGCGAGCGCTGGCGGTGATCCACTGCTCTGGCAACACCTGTTCTGGTCGTTTGGCCATCCTGAGGTGTACATCCTGATCTTGCCGGCCTTCGGCATGATCTCGGAGATATTGCCGGTCTTCTCCGGCAAGCCGATCTTCGGCTACACCTTCGTGGCATGGTCGGGTGTCGCGATTGGCTTCCTCAGCTTCACCGTCTGGGCGCACCATATGTTCGCGGTGGGGTTGCCACCGCTGGCGCAGGCGTTCTTCGCCTCCAGCACAACACTGATCGCGATTCCGACGGCGGTGAAGATCTTCAACTGGGTCGCGACGGTCTACGGCGGCAAGGTACGATTTACCGCGTCCATGCTCTTCGGACTGGGCTTCGTCTCGATGTTCCTGATCGGCGGCCTGAATGGTGTGGCGCTGGCGGTGGTGCCGTTCGACTATCAGGTGACTGACACCTACTTCGTCGTGTCGCACATCCACTATGTGCTCTTCGGCGGCTCGGTGATGGCCCTGATGGCGGGTATCTACTTCTGGTTCCCGAAGATGTCCGGGCGCATGCTGAATGAGCGGTTGGGGCAACTGCAGTTCTGGCTCTTCATGATCGGCCTGAACGCGGCGTTCTTCCCGATGCACATTCTGGGCTTGCTGGGCATGCCACGCCGCCAGTATACGTATCCAACAGGCTTTGGCTGGGAGGGGTTGAACCTGCTCTCGACCATCGGCGCCTTCACCATCGCGCTTGGTGTGCTGGTCTTCCTCATCAACTTCTTCTGGACGATGACGAAGCAGCGGACCATGCCGGGCGATCCGTGGCACGCCTTCACGCTGGAGTGGGCCACCAGCTCACCGCCGCCGCCCGAAAACTTCGTGACGGTGCCTGTGGTGCGCAGTCGGCGCCCGAACTATGACCTGACGCATCCCGATGCGCCCGACTGGAAGATGGAACACTAGCGATCCAATACCTTGCATGCCCTCACCGCTTCTCCGCGCGCTCGTCCCATTCGTGGGGTTGGCGCGCGGGCAGGCGGGGCGGGTCTAGAGTAGCCGGGTGTGGCTACGATTGGCGGAGATGCAGACGATGCCTAAGGCCCAGCGACGCGGACTGATTATGCTGGCCATCGCTGGCGTGATCTCGCTGGCGTTGATCGCGCTACTCGCGATGAAGCTGGTCGCGGCGGGAGCCGCTGTGAGCCAGACATCGGTGTGGTCGCGGCTGGACGGCCACCCCGCGCCGAACTTCACCACGACGGTCTACAATGGGACGCCGGGGCAGCGCATCGAGTTGGCGTCGCTCAAGGGCAAGCCAGTGGTGGTCAACTTCTTCGCGTCGTGGTGCGTGCCGTGCGCTGAGGAGGCGCCGATTCTGGCTGCGGGCTACCAGAAGTGGTCGCCGCAGGGGGTCGTCTTCGTCGGCATTGCCTTGCAAGACACGCAGCAGAACAGCCTCGACTTCGCCCGGCAATATAACGTGTCGTACCCGATTGGGTCTGACCCGAATGGGTCTACGGCGATTGCCTATGGGGTGACGGGGCCACCGGAGACAGTCTTTATCAATCGTGCGGGCGTGGTCGTCAGCAAGTACGGCGGCGCGCTCGACAGCGGCTCACTCGACCGCTCGATTCAGGCGATCATGCAGTGAGCCATCGCGTAGCACGCAGAGCAAGCGCAGTGGCCAGGGAGCGACGAGCGTGATTACACATTTGAGCGTTGGCGCCATCTTCATCGCGCTGCTGGGTGGCCTGGCGTCGTTCTTCTCGCCGTGTGTCGCGCCGCTCGCGCCTGGCTACATCAGCTATATCAGCTCGCTCACCCTGAATGACGGCGCGATCAGCCTGAGCGGGACGAGCGGTGGAGGAGTCGCGGCGTGGCGCGCGAAGCTCTTCGGGTCAGCCGCTATCGCCAGCGTGTTGTTCGTCGCGGGCCTTGCGGTGACGTTCATCGCGATGGGTTTTCTGGTGGCGGGCTTCGGCTCACTGCTGGTCGCCTTCCGCCCGGTGATGGAGACCATCGCGGGGATCGTGATGCTGGCGATGGGCGCGTTCCTGCTGGGGCTGCTGCCACGCCAGGTGAGCGAGTACCTGATGCGCGAGAGCCGCTTTCAGCTTTCAGGCGCGTCGTTGCGTGGCTGGGGGCTGGCGGCGCCATTCGCGCTGGGTGTCGTCTTCGCCGCCGGGTGGACGCCCTGCATCGGCCCGGTGCTCGCCTCGATTCTGGTCTTCGTCGGCGCGACGGGGTCGGCGGGCATGGGCGGGCTGCTGCTGGCGTTCTACTCGCTGGGGTTCGCGATTCCGTTCCTGGTGATTGGCATCGGCGCCTCGTTCGGCCTGCGCGCGTTTGGCTGGTCAAAGCGCTACAACACCATCATCGCCAGGGTCAGCGGTGTCGTGCTGATCGTGGTGGCGCTGCTCTATCTGACGGGCGAGGTGTCAGTCATCTCGTCCTGGGCGCAACAGTTCTCGATAGGCTTCGCGCCCTCGGTGGCGCTGACGGCCATCGTGGGGTAAGCGAGCGTAGACCATGACGCTGCTGGTTGTGCTGAGCGATCTGATGCGGACGGCGCATACACTCGCTGGCGGCGTCTGGGTCGGCGGGAGCCTGGTCTACCTGCTGGTCATCACGCCAGCGTTGCGGCTGGGCAAAGCGGCGCCGGAGGTGGGCGCAGCCATCGCGACGCAGTTCCGGCGGCTGGTCAATATCAGCATTGTCACGCTGCTGCTGAGCGGCGTCTACCTGATGTTTGACCGCCTGACGACGACGACGGTCGGCGCGGCCTACGTGGTGACGCTGGCGGTGAAGATCGCGCTGGCCCTGACGATGTTTGGGCTGGCGGTCTTCCAGGCGCAGGAGGCGCGACGGCCCGCGCGGCTGCGTGGGCGCATGTGGCGGCTGGCGCCACGGCTGATTCTGGCGCTGGGTGTGGTCGTGTTCCTGCTCGGCGCTGTGCTGAATGGGTTATTCGATGTAGCGCTCGGCGTCGTGCGCTAACATGTGTGACGATAGCGACATAATCCTGGTTGGATGGAGGATAGGGCCATGCTGAGTGAGGGTGTGGTCGAGGCGCTGGCGCCGCATCCCAAGCGGCGTAAGGCGCGCTGGGGCTTCGTGATCGCGGGGCTGGCGATTGTCGCGGCGGTGGTCTATCTGGTCGTCGCCAACACTGGAACCTCTGCGGAATATTACATGACCATTCCTGAGTTGCAGACCTGTTCGGCGTGCGCGGGGCAGTCGGTGCGCGTGGCGGGCTTCGTCTCGAAGGCTGGCGTGGATCAGATCAACGGTGGGCAGAGCATCGCGTTTGACATCA
>JAICVT010000122.1 GCA_025935235.1 Ktedonobacterales bacterium
CCCAGCGCGATGACCTGCGGCTCCAGCGTCTCGGCGCTGGCGAAGTAGCGCAGCTCGTCGAGCGCGGCGTAGACCTGCTGGGGAGACTCGCCGCCATGCTCGGTCTGCATGCGCGGAGTGTCGTGGTTGCCGCTGATGCCGACGCAGACGATGCCCGCGCGGCGCAGGCGGTGCAGGTGCTCGGCGACGAAGGCGCGATCCTGATTGGTGGGGGCCGGTGAGTCGAACAGGTCGCCAGTGCTGATGAAGAGCGCCGCGCCGCGTTCGAGCGCGCAGTCCACCGCCGCCTTGAATCCTCGCCGCAGCCAGCCACGCCGCTGCTGGCGTCGGGCCGGAGACAGACGCGGCAACGCTGGCGAGAGGTGATTGTCGCCAGTGATGACGACGCCCACTACCGCATCCGCTCGTTCACCAGAGGTATCGGTCATTGCGCTCGCTCCCAGGACAACACATCCCCATCCGCCTGGATCCGATTGGCGCATCGCAAGACGGCCTGCTCCCTCGCGCTCAGCCAGTGTAGACCCCGAGGGGCGCGGGCGTCAAACCAGAGCGCCGTGCACAGGACTATCAGCCTGCTCTCCGCACAATGGCTGAGAACGTGTACGAGAAGGGGAAGCGCCGTGGGACAGGGTATCCGACACGATTACAGCTCCTGTGTTTCGGAGGTCTGACACATGGCGACCATCATCTATCCCAGCGATTTGACCGACGCGGAGTGGCGCGTCTTGGCTCCGCAACTGCCTCCAGCAAAGTCTGGCGGGCGCCCGCGTTCGGTGGACCTGCGCCGCATCCTCAACGGCCTGTTCTATCTCGTGCGCAGCGGTCGGGCCTGGCGTTATCTGCCACGCGACTATGGACCCTGGTCCAGGGTCTAGCACTATTTCCGCCCGTGGCGCAACGCGGATCGGTGGGAGCAGATTCATAGAGGATAGGGGCTGCGGCGCTACGCGCCTCTTTCGCCAACAATCATCGCCAATCTGGTATCACTGGTACCAGTAGCGGTTGGCTCTTCCGCTGTTCCGCGCTAGAACAGGCTCAGCAGCAGGTGTGGCGACGAAGTCCATGGCCAGGCGCCGAAAGAGTAGAAATGATAAATGAACGGCCAAGCGACCACCAGCGCCAGCACGGCGAAGGTCACCATGATCGTTGACTGCGGCGCGATCCGTAGAGGCGCGAGCCAGCGCGCTGTCGGTTTGGCCAACACTTTTGCCAACTCGGAGCCACCCCAGCCCAGTGTCAGCGCATAGAAGGGGACCAGGTAGATCTGCCAGTAGTCATGGAAATATGCTGCCTGGCGGAAAACCACGATATGCGTCAGACCACCCAGGCCAAACAGCAATACATACTGGATACGTAGCGACAGCCCCTCACGCCGGAATACCCGCCAGATGAAATACAGCGCGACCAGCGCCGCAGGTGTGGCCCAGAGACCATAATCCAGCAAGTTAAATCCCCCCAGGCTGTGCAGCCAGGTGTGCAGTCCAATGGGCGCTGAGCGGAAGAAGAACTGGCGTTCGAGATGGGCTAGCGACCAGCCGGACGCCCAGGCGATCTGCGTGATCGCCAGAGCGAAGATCGCCGTACCCGCGCCTGCTGTAGCCAGCGCGACACGCCAGTTCACTCGCCGCGCGCGCAGGGTATCCAGGAAAAAGAGTATCCAGCAAAAGTAGAACATGGGCCAGTCATACGCGCCGCCCAATATGACACAGGCCGCCACGCCTATAAGCCAGCGGTTATGCCCCGTGCGTCGCCAGAGGAGATACCCCAGCGCCATCCCCATCACGCAGCACAGCGTTTCAGCCTCCTGCGTGACACTGCGCCCGTAATAGGTCATGATAGGGAATGTGGCGAAGAGCGCTGCGGCGAACGTAGCGACTCGCCTGTCGAACAGCAATAACATCAGCAGATAAAACAGAATCAGCGCTATCAGCGTCGCGACGATTGGTACCAGTCGCACCGCCCAGAAGTGATAGCCGAAAGTCAACAGTGAGGCAGCAATCGTCAGCCCAAGCATGGGCGGATGATCGCCGTAGAGAAAGGGGTGCACCGGGCCAGTGAGAAGATACTGGAATTGTTGGGCGCTGCTGACGCCGATGGGATGGTACGTCCCATCCGAAAAATGGGCGCCTGGAGTAAAGATCGTCGGTTTCACTGAAGTATCGAAATAGTCCTGTCCATGCGTAAAGGCCAGGCCAAAACGAATGTGGTTGATGGCGGCGTTCTCGAAGAGCAGGCCATTATCCTCATGGTAGCTCTGCCAGGGCGTTGTGATATTCATGGTCAAGAGCACGATCGCCAGCAGGAAGACCGCCGCGAACGGCGCATGAGGCCACGCCACACGCCAGAGCGCGCTGAAGCGTCCAGCCATCGTTTCTGAGGCGGAGCGCTGGGCCGTCGCTTCCGTCCGCGCCGCTGGTAATTTCGGCAGCGTTGGCGTCATCCAGTCCTCTTGCAAGCCGTCCTCGGCTGACTTCCGCTCGGTCACGCTACCGCTCCTTTGCCGCCGTTGCATGTAATCTGTTCTCGCGCGTCCTTTGGCCCGCTAAATGTGATGACGTGTCATGATTAGAAGGGTATCGTAAATGCAGATATAATCGCCAGGGCGATAGAAATGGTGGCGCGCCTCTCCATATTGAGTCGGTATCATCCGTAAAAATGGAGAGCGCCTGCCAAGTAAGGGAAGGGGGGGCTCTCTGGTAGACTGAACAGTCGTCATCCTTCTTCCCGCTAGCTTGCCGTCATCAACAGCAGCCTAGCATAATGCACGGGAAGAAGGTTCATCGTACAGGTAATGGACGCGTTAACTTGATGCAGAGTACGCCGTTATACCAGTGCTGAGGCAGGCGCGATAGTATGCCCGTCCCTCTCCACCGATCACGGGCTGGGGAATGGCGCTCGTCGGATCGGCTGTCGTGGAACACATGTTAACCCCGACCTGGCAGGTTGCGTCGGGTGGGACTCGGGAGAGGCGCAGGCAATGATAGAGGATGCATCTCGCAGGGTCGTCATTATGGGGGCGGGGCCAGCGGGGCTGACCGCCGCCTATGAGCTGATGCGCCATCATCTGCCCTCGATCACGCTGGAGAAAGATCCCCGCTTCGTCGGTGGCATCTCGCGCACCGAAGAGCATCGCGGCTACCGCTTCGACATCGGCGGCCACCGCTTCTTCAGCAAGAGCCAGGAGGTCGAGGACCTGTGGACCGAGGTGCTGGGCGACGACCTGCTGGTGCGCGGACGCCTCTCGCGCATCTTCTATCAGGGCAAATACTTCGACTACCCGCTCAAAGCCTCGAACGCGCTGCTCAATATGGGGCCACTCGAGACGGTGCGCTGCATCGCCAGCTACATCTGGGCGCGCATCCACCCCTATCGTCCGCCGCGGAATCTGGAGGAGTGGGTGACCAACCAGTTTGGCCAACGGCTCTTCCGCATCTTCTTCAAGACCTACACTGAGAAGGTCTGGGGCATCAGCACGAAGGATCTGTCCGCCGACTGGGCGGCCCAGCGCATCAAGGGGCTAAACCTGACCGAGGCGATCAAAGGCGCGCTGCTGCCGCAGCGCAAGCCCAAGAGCGGGAAGACTGGGAAGGACGGGAAGCTAGCGGATCGCAGCGCGGTCATCAAGACACTGATCGATGAGTTTCGCTATCCCAAGCATGGCCCCGGCCAGATGTGGGAGCGCGTGGCCGAGCGGCTGCGCGCGGGCGGCAACCTGGTGGCGCTGGGGCAGCAGGTGCAGGCGGTGCGCCACTGCGGCGGCCGGGTCACCGAGGTCGTCGTGCGCGACCATGCCAGCGGCCAGGTGGGCAGCGTGACCGGCGCGCATTTCATCTCGACGCTGCCGATTCGCGAGCTGATCCACAAACTGGAGCCAGCGCCGCCGCCCGCGGTGGTGGCCGCCGCCGACCAGCTCAAGTATCGCGACTTCCTGACCATCGCGATGGTCATCAACCGTTCGCAGGTCTTCCCCGATAACTGGATCTATATCCACGACCCCTCAGTCAAAGTCGGGCGCATGCAGAACTTCAAGGCGTGGAGCCCCTACATGACGCCCGATGACCAGACGACCTGCCTGGGGCTGGAGTATTTCTGCTTCGAGGGCGATGGGCTGTGGTCCGCCAGCGATGAGGAGCTGGTGGCGCTGGGGCGGCGCGAGCTGGCGCAACTGGGCATGTGCAAGCCGGAGGAGACGCTGTGGGGCGTGGTCGTCCGCCAGCCCAAAGCCTACCCGGTCTATGACGACGAGTACAAGCGCCATCTGGCCGTCATCCGCCGGTGGATCGAGCCCGCGCTACCCAATCTGGCGCTGGTGGGGCGCAACGGCATGCACCACTACAACAACCAGGATCACTCAATGATGACGGCGCTGCTGGCGGCGCGCAACATCGCGACCGGCAGCCACTTCGATCCCTGGAAGGTCAACACCGACGCCGAGTACCACGAAGAGGCGCGCTTCGACGACGATGACACCTCTGGGCGACAGATGCCGAAGCTTGCCAACGTCGAGAAATAGCAGAGAGGCGTGGCCTTGCCAGGTCGAGAGCCGCAGGAGCCGTTAGCCCTCGCTCTGCGCCTGCGGAGGATGAGGTGGATGCAGCGGATTGACCCGCGCGACCTGCTCAGGCGCCTCGACGGGGATACTGTCGAGGTTGACCACCATCGGCTCCTGGTCGCTGCACACGATGCGCACGCCATGTCTGCGCTAGTTGGCTGCCACTCCCGAGTCCTCTGGCTGTGTCTTCGCTGCTCACCCTCTCGCTGATGCTGGCGGCTCATGCTGGCCGCTACTCCGTGATGCCACGTGGATGACAACACGGTGATGATTGCGGGCGGCGCGGGCGTGCGCATACAATGTGCCTATGTTTCTGCTGCTGTACGGTGACGATGACTATTCGGCGCGCGATGAGCTGGCGCGCCTGCGCGCGACGGGTGAATTCGACTTCAACCAGGATACCTTCACGGGTGACGAGGCCGACTTCGCCCAGATGCGCACGATCTGCGACACGCTGCCATTCCTGAGCGAGCGGCGGCTGGTCGTGCTGCTGGGCCTGCCCAGGGCCAGACGCGGCTCGGCCAGCGACGACGCCAACGGGGCGAGCAACGGCGAGGACAACGAGCCAGCCGAGCCGCAGGCCAAATCCACTGGCAAGGGCAAGCGTGGCAAGTGGAGCGTGGCGGAGGTCAGAGCGTTCTCGCAGGCGCTCGCCGCCTACGCCCCGCATATCCCCGCGACGACGACGCTGGCGGTGGTGGCGGATGGCCCGCTAGAGGCCAGTCATCCGCTGCTCAAGGCCGCCAAACAGCATGGCCAGGCGCGCGAGTTCGCGAAGAAGAAGGGCGGCCAGCTCGACGAGTGGGTCACGCGGCGGGCGCAGGTCGCGGAGGCGCGCATCACGCCGGAAGCGATCCGCCTGCTGGTGGCCTCGGTGGGCGATGATCTGCGCCTGCTGGCGGGCGAGATCGAGAAGCTGAGCGTCGCGGTCGGGCGCGGCGGACAGATCGGCGTGGAGCAGGTGCGTGCGCTGACGCCGCAGGTCAGCCAGTCGGTGATCTTCGACCTGACCGACGCGCTGGCGCGCCGCGACCGCCAGCGCGCGCTGGCGCTGCTGCACGAGGAGCTGGCCAAAGGAACCGCCGCGCAGCAGATCGTGGGGCTGATTGCCGCGCAGACCCGCTCGCTGATGCAGGTGAAGGCGATGGCGGAGCGCGGCATGCGCGCGCCGCAGATCGCGCAGACGGCGGGGATGCCGCCCTTCGTGGTCGAGAAGTCGCTCACGCTGGCGCGCCAGTTCAGCGTCGCCCAGCTCGAAGCCGCCCACCGCGCTCTACTGGAGACCGATGTGGCGCTCAAGACCAGCCGCATGACCCCCGAATTGGCGCTCGATCTGCTCGCGCTGCAATTCGGCGCAGGCGCGCGCTGATAGCGCTGGCGGGCGTCCCGACCCTGCTATACTCTCGTGAGCAAGGTCGTGAGCGCAGGGCGGAAGCCAGCGATTGTTCACTCATCGTCACCCCTATCAGGAAATGGAGCGCCGCGCGTGTCGTTGCTCGATTCCAGCCGGGCCAGCCAGGATGCGCCACATTCAGCGCGCCTCGCGTGGCCGGCCTCCTGGCGCGGTTCGCTGGAGCGCTGGCTGCCCACGCTGATCGCGCTGGTCGCGGCGGCGCTCTATCTGCCGCCGATCAGCCAGTACTCGGCCAACTACGATGAGGGCGTCTACTGGCAGTCGCTGCGCGCCATGCAGGCCGGACATCCACTCTTCAGCTCGGTCTTTTCCTCGCAGCCGCCCTATTTCCTCGCCAGCATCTACCCCTTCTATCTGCTGTTTGGGCAGAGCATCGCGGCGGCGCGGGTCGGCGTGGTGGTCTTCGCGATCATCGGCGTGGTCGCCATCTTCTGGCTTGGCTCCCAGCTCGGAGGCTTCTGGGTGGGCGTCATCGCGTCGGCGCTGCTGGTCTTCGAGCCAAACTATCTGGCGCAGGCCCGCACGCTCGAATCCGACGGCCCGGCGGTGGCTGTCAGCATTGTGGCGGTGGCGCTGGCGGTCGCGGCGACACGTCGCACGGATGTCTGGCGGCGGCGGTTCACGGCGCTCAGCGGCGCCATCATCGCCTATGGCATCCTCATCAAGCTGTTCGATGTCGTGGCGCTTCTCCCGATGGCGCTGTACCTCGCCGCGCCGATCTTCAGCGCCTTCGATGCGGGCGACGGCCGCCTGCGCCGCCCGGATGCGGCTACACTGCGCGCCGCCATCTCCGCCGCGCTGCCCGATCTGCTGGCCTGGGCGGTGGGTGGCGTGGTAGCGGGCTTCGCGCTGCTGCTGCCCTTCCTGGGATCATTTGACGCGCTGTGGAGTCAGGTCGTCAGCTTTCATACCGCCCAGCAGCAGGGGCTGGGGCCACAACTGGAGGGCAAGCTGGTCGTCAGCCTGATGAGCTTCCTTACGCTGGGCGTGCTGGCGCTGATCGTCGTGGCGCTGGCGGTCTGGCAGCGGGCCTGGCGTGTCGCGCCGCTGCTGGTGTGGACGCTGGCCGCGATCTTCACGCTCACCCGGCTGACGACCTACTTTGGTCACTACGCGGTGTTGGTCTCACCCAGCCTGGCGCTGCTGGTCGCGCTGGCGGCCACGCTGGTCGCGCCGCTGGCCGTGTCACTGGCGGCCAGAGCATCCGCGGCGCGCTGGCTCAACCTGGCGGTGACGGTGGCCGTGCTGATCGCGCTGGCGCAGAGCGCGTTCACGGACTTCACGCCAGTCAACGCGCGCAATGTCGGCAGCGCGCCTAATACGACCGTCGTGGCGGGCATCCCGCCGGGCGCGCAGACCCATCTGGCCGCCATCAACGCCTTTACGATGCCGGGCGAGGTGGTCGTGACCGATGATCAGTATGTGGCGGCGCAGGCGGGGCATAGCGTGCCGCCTGAGCTGGTGGATACCTCATTCGTGCGCGTCACGACCGGCTATCTCACCTCCGCGCGGATCGAGCGCGTCATTGAGCGCGACCACATTCGCGTTGTGATCCTGGGTACGCAGCGCTTGAGCAAAGTTCCCGGATTCCTGCCGTGGCTTCAGTCGCGCTTCGTCCTCGTCGCGCATGCGGGCGCGAACTACGACATCTACGTGCGGGTGGCGTCTGGACCGCCCATCGCCTGAATCAGCGCGCCTGATCGCCGCTGAGCGAGATGGCGCGGCGCGGGAGGGTTGGCGTCTCCAGCGGCCCCAGCGGGCGCGGCTGGCCCCACCGCTGGCGGATGGCGCGGCGCAGCGGGCGCTCGAGGAAGGTGAAGCTCAGCCCGGAGACGAGGATCACCAGCGCGGCGAACGCCGCGAAGAAGACGAGGTTATCAGGGATGAGGCCGATCGTCGCCAGCGAGGCGCCATCCAGCGCCTGCCAGAGGGGCGCGCCCAGCAAGAACCAGATCGGCTTATGCAGGATGTAGATGGCATAGCTGATCTCGCCGAGCCATACCAGCAGCGGCAGCGAGAGGAACCGCGCCACCAGTCCCCGCTGAAAGGCCAGCAAGAAGATGATGGCCGTCAGCGCTGGCAGCGAGAGCGGCGCGAGCACATCCACCCCAGAGCCATAGACGCCGAGCTTGTTCGTCACCTCGAGTACCACGCCAAAGCCTAGCAGCGCAACCACGATCAGCCCATCGAAGTGCGGGGCGCTCAGGCGGCGCAGCAGCGGCAGCGCGTCGGCGCCATAGCGCACGAACAGCAGCCCCAGCGCCATGCCCGCGATGAACTCCGGGAAGCTGGCCAGCGGGCTATAGCGCTCGAAGCTGTTCCAGCCTGGCCCGCGGATCAGGCCAGTGAAGTCAATCAGAACCAGCGCCGCATCCGTCGCGACGAACCATATCCACCCGGCGAGCAGCAGCCGCCACAGCCCCTTCCGCCTCAGTCGGCCCGCCAGTGGCAGCACGAACGGAAAGAGCAGGTAGAAGAAGGCCTCGACCGAGAGGCTCCAGCTGGGCTGGTTCCAGTCGAGGGTGAAGGGCAGCCAGGCGTGCAGCATGGTCAGGTGCGCCACGCCTGAGATAGCGAAAATCGCGCGGTTGGGTTCGACTTTCAGATATTCCGGCAGCGCCATCGCGAGGCCCAGCAGATAGACCGGATAGATGCGTGCGATGCGCGCAACCCAGAATTCGCGGGCGCTGCCACGCAGCTTGCCGCCAGGGGTGGCGTAGGTGTAGGCGAGGATGAAGCCGGAGAGCAGGAAGAAGAAGTCTACCGCCAGATGCCCCCGCAACAGCACCAACCCCAGCTTCGGCGGCGCCAGGACACCAGATGCGGGTTTGCCGGGCAGCGGCGCGCGCTGAAATTCGATGGTGAAATGGTAAGCGACTACCCAGAAGGCAGCGAAGAAGCGCGTTCCTGTCAGGGCATTCAGTGATGCGCGCGCCGCTTGCCGCATGCTCTCGCTCCTTGCCGCTGGGGAACTGCTCGATGCCATCTAGTACGCTCGCTAGTAACACCCAAACAGGCGTATCCAAGCGAGCTTGTGGGCTGTGCGCGTCCAGGCAGGCAGCCTTCGTTGACCAGATCCGTCGGGCCATGAAGGAGTTTGGCGCCGCCGGCAGGGGCGTGGGGCCAGCAAAGCGATCGGGCGGTGTGGCCCCTCTTGCGCAGGCTCATGCTCGCGTGCTATACTGATCTGCGCCTGGGGATGTAGCTCAGTTGGAAGAGCGCGACGTTCGCAATGTCGAGGCCAGGGGTTCGAGCCCCCTCATCTCCACCCTCGTATAAAGACAGAACGAGCGTGACCACCGGCAACGCCGGAGGCTCACGCTCGCTTTGCATCATCTACCGTGGCCCCCTTTGCCATGTGACCCGATCCCGCCGGACCATGAGATGAAATGAGGCGACCTATGCCCGCCACCCCAGAGCCGAGCGAGTCGTTTGATCCACAGCGCTTCAGCGCGCCGCATCAGGAGATCGAGGAGCTGACCATCGCCCGCGCGCAGCAGCGGATGGCGGCGGGCGAGCTGACGGCGCGTCGGCTGACCGAGCTGTATATGGAGCGCATCGCGGCGATGAACGAGGCCGGGCCTGCCCTGCACGCCGTGATCGAGACGAATCCGCAGGCGCTGGAGATCGCCGACGCGCTGGACCGCGAGCGGGCCGCGTCGGGGCCGCGCGGCCCGCTGCATGGCATCCCCGTCCTGCTGAAGGACAACATAGACACGGCGGACCAGATGCGGACGACGGCTGGCTCACTGGCGCTAGCCGACAGCCTCCCTGCCGCTGATGCCTTCGTGGCGGCGCGGCTGCGCGCGGCGGGCGCGGTGTTGCTGGGCAAGGCCAACATGAGCGAGTGGGCCAACTTTCGCTCCAGCCAGTCGTCCAGCGGGTGGAGCGCGCGTGGCAGCCAGGCGCGCAATCCCTATGCGCTGGAGCGCTCGCCCTCTGGCTCCAGCTCTGGCTCGGCCACGGCGGTCGCGGCCAATCTGGCGCTGGTGGCGCTGGGCACCGAGACCAATGGCTCGATCATCAGCCCAGCCAGCATCAACGGCGTGGTGGGCATCAAGCCGACCGTCGGGCTGACCAGTCGCGCCGGGGTCATCCCCATCGCCCACTCGCAAGACAGCGTCGGCCCATTTGGCCGCACTGTGGCTGACGCCGCCGCCACGCTAGGCGCGCTGACGGGGCTGGACCCGCGCGACCCGGCCACCCAGGCCAGCGCGGGCCAGAGCGCGACCGACTACACCCGCTTTCTGGACGCCAACGCCCTGCGCGGGGCGCGCATCGGCGTGGCGCGCGAGACATTCTTTGGCTACAGCGAGAAGGCTGATCCGCTGGCCGAGGCCGCCATCGCGATCCTGAAGTCCGCTGGCGCCGAGGTGATTGATCCAGCCGATATCCCCAATGCTGCCGCGCTGCGCGACACGCCCGCCGAGCTGGAGGTATTGCTCTATGAGTGCCACCACGACCTCGACGCTTATCTGGCCACGCGCGACGGCGCCGTGCGCTCCCTGGAGCAGTTGATCGCGTTCAACGACGCGCACGCCGCGACAGAGTTGGTCCACTTTGGCCAGGATCTGCTGATCGCGTCGGCGGCGAAAGGGCCGCTGACCGAGGAGGCCTATCAGCGCGCGCTGGCCGAGATCCACCGATTGTCGCGTGGCGAGGGGATTGACGCGGTGATGGAGGCGCAACGCCTGGACGCGCTCTTCATGCTGACCAATGGCCCCACCTGGAAGATTGATCTGCTCAACGGCGACCGCTCCGGCGGAGGCGGCAGCTCTGGTCCGGCG
>JAICVT010000250.1 GCA_025935235.1 Ktedonobacterales bacterium
CTGGGCGCGTCTTTCGCATCGTCGCGGGCGTGGGATTCCTCGCCCTCGGCCTGGTCGCCGTCGCTGGGGGCCAGATGATCGGCGTCCTGTCGCTGGTGTGGAGCGTCTTCCCACTCAGCGCCGGAGCGCTCGACATCTGCTACATCAGCGCCGCGCTGGGCGGCCCGCTGGCCGGGAAGCAGATTCGCAGCAGCTATCAGGCGGGCGCCTGATTGCAAAACGATCAGCCTGAGAAACAACAGGGGCGAGCGCGATGTGCGCTCGCCCCTGTGCGGCCCACGGATCAGGTCAGGTCGCCAGTCTGCTTCGGTGGCAGGCGGCGGCCCGGCAGCCACCAGTTCCAGCGCCCCATCAGCCGCATCGTCGCTGGAACCAGCAGCGTGCGAATGATCGCCGCATCTACCAGCACGGCCACCGTCATGCCCAGGCCGATTTCTTTGGTCGTCGTGACCTGCGTGAAGGTGAAGGCGGCTGTCACGATCATAAAGAGCAGCGCTGCGTTCGTGATGACGCCGCCGGTCATCTCCAGCCCGCGCGCCACCGCCCAGCGGTTGTTGTGCGAGCGCAGCCACTCTTCGCGGATGCGCGAGAGCAGGAAGACCTCATAGTCCATCGAGAGGCCGAACAAAACGCAGAACATCAGGATCGGGATGATGCTCTCGACGAACCCCGCCGACTCGAAGCCCAGCAGTTGCTGCCCCCAGCCCCACTGGAAGACCATCACCAGCACGCCATACGACGCGCTGACCGAGAGCACGTTCATCACGATGGCCTTGAGCGGAATGACCACCGAGCGGAACATCACGAGCAGCAGCAGGAAGGTCGCCACCAGGATGAACGCGATCGCGCGCGGGAAGTTGTCGTAGAGCGAGCGCGAGAAGTCGAGCGAGGTGGCCTGCTCGCCACCAACCAGCACACGCAGTCCGCCCGCGTGCGCGTTGTCGCCCGCGCGCAGCGCATCCACCAGCGCCTTGCTCGCCGCGCTATCCATCGGCGCGTCGGGGCGCACAGTGATGATGGTCGTGTCGCCGCGGGTCGTCTGCGCCACCAGCTGCGCCAGTCCCGGCTCGCGCTGGTAGGCGCCTGAGCTATAGATTTGCTGGAGCTGCGCCAAGCTCGGCGTGGGCGCCTGCGGGTCGCCGGGGAACTGCGTGATGCTCGTCACCCCGCCAGCATGCGGCTGCGTGTCGAGCCACGCCGTCAGCGACTGCACCTTCGCCACGTTGGCCGAGGAGAGGATGCTGGAGCCGTCGGTGGTCTGCGCTACCACGATCATCGGGCTGGCGCCCAGCTCGGGGAACTGCGCCGTCAGGATGTCGTTGCCCTGACGCGCCTCGACCGTCTTTGGGATGCTGGTGATCGAGGGCGTGCCGAGGTTGATGGAGAGCAGCGGCCAGCCCAGCCCCAGCAGCAGCAGCGTCACCAGCGTCACGACGATGACAGGATGCGCCATCACGCCGAGCGCCAGCTTGCGCCAGAAGCCGCCGCGCTCCGCTAGCGCCGCGTTCGGCGTGTCGCCGCTGAGGGCGTCCTTCTCGCCGACGCCGACCAGCCGCCAGAGCAGCGGCACGCGCAGCGCGTTGACGCGCGGCCCCAGGATGCCCAGCACGGCGGGCAGCAGCGTCAGCGCCGCCAGCGCCGCCGCAGCCACCGTTACCGCGCCGCCGATGCCAAACGAGGTCATAAACTGCATGCCGATCAACATCAGGCCGATGAAGCCGATCATCACCGTCAGCCCGCTGAAGAGGATCGCCTCGCCCGCCGTCGCCACCGTCCAGCCGACGGCGTCGCGCACGCTGCGCCCGCGCGCCAGCTCCTCGCGGAAGCGGCGGGTCATAAACAGAGTGTAGTCAATCGAGATGCCCAGCCCGACGATCGAGGCGATATTCAACACGAAGACGCTGGTCGAGACGTGCGTGGCGATCAGATAGACGATCCCCAGCGCGGCTGGCACGGCGAAGGCCGCCAGCAGCAGCGGCAGCAATCCGGCCACCAGCGAGCCAAAGACGATCAGCAGCGTCACCAGCGCGATTGGCAGCCCCTTCAGCTCGGCCTGCTCGGTATCGGACTGGCTGAGGGTGTTGAAGGTGGCGGAGACGGGCGCCGCGCCGGTCAGATAGGCGCGCGCGGGGGTGGCGTCGGCGCCCTGCGGTACGATGGTCTTGAAGTCGTTGGTGAACTGCGCGTCGGACCCCACCTGCTGGTTGAAGTTGACCGTCACGTAGGTCGTTTTCTGGTCCAGTCCGACGCCGCCCGCGACGACGCTCGACACATGCGGATAGGCTTTGGCCGCGCTGATGAAGTTGTTGACCTCGAGTTGATACGAGACATCCTGTACATGCGCGTCCGCCGACTGGAAGACGACCACCAGCGTGGTTTTGGGCTGATGCAGCGTGCTGGCGATAATGGTGTTGGCCTTCGCCGATTCGCTGCCGCCGGTGCTGTAGCCATTGCCCGTCAGCACGGATGGCGCCTTCGCGGCGAAGGGGACAGCCACCGCCAGCCCCACCAGCCAGAGCGCCAGCACGAGCCAGCGCAGCTTATAGATCACCCGGCCATAGCCGACGCCGATGCGATAGAGGCCGTGCGGCTGCCCATCGTCGTGCGGCGGTTCAGAGCGTTGCGGCGCCTGCTTCGGGCGCGATAGCACGCCAGTCGAGGCGCGCACGCCAGATGTCTCAGGGCCAGGATCGGAGCCGGGATCGGAGCCGAGATCGGAGCCGGGATCATGGCGGTCATCCAGTTGCATGGTAGTCCCTTATGTCCTCGCTTATGTCCTCGCTACGCGCCGGAAAACAGCTCGGCGCCGCTGTGATGGGTTCATCTATTGGGTTGTTGGCGGGTGGCGCCTGCTGGCGACTGAAGTCGCGCCTGGGCGGCGGCTCGCGCCGCCGCGAAACCCGCCTGCGCGGGTTAGGATCCGGCAGCCCGCCTAGCGCGGCGCCACACCACGCCAGAGCGCATCCACATGCGCCAGCAGCGTCGGCAGCGGGGCGTAGCCCTCGGCGCCCTCCGCCCAGTCGAGCGTCAGCGTGGCGTAGGTGGAGATCAGCAGGTGAGACGCGACCTCCGCGTCGCAGTCGGCGGCTACCTCGCCGCGCGCCTGCCCCGCCCGCAAAATCTCGGCGAATAGATCGGCCAGCGCCACAAAGCGCGCGCGCTCGCCGTGAAACAGCGTCGGCGAGGCGAGCGCGGCGCGCATCACGGCGCGTGTCAGCCGCGGCTCCTCCTCCATCCCTTCGATCAGCGCCCGCATGATGCGCTCGATGCGCTCGCGGGCGGAGAGCGCCTCCATCGCTGGCTCGGCCAGCAGCGCCGTCATCCGCTCATAGCGCTGGCGTCCCAGCGCCGCCAGCACATCCTCCTTGCTCTCGAAGTAGTTGAAGAACGTTCCGACGCCGACGCCCGCCTCCCGTGCGATCTCGCGGATGGTCGCGCCAGTGACGCCATCGCGGCGAAAGAGCGTCAGCGCGGCGTCGTAGATGCGCTGGCGCAACTCCTCATGCTTTTGGGCGCGCTTCGAGCCAGAGCCAGAGCTAGAGCCAGGGCTAGAGCCAGGGCTAGAGCCAGGGCTAGAGCCAGGGCTAGAGCCAGACAGTGAGTCGGATGGGACATCAGAGGCTGCCAATCAATCGCCTTCCGAAAGATGAGATTCATCTCATATTCACCCGCGCTCAGTCAGTGAGAGCGGAATGATGCGCTAAAGGTTTCACGAATCGTGAACGTGTTCACGAACACACAAAACTGATTGTATCGTGTTGCGCCTGCCGATGCGCGAGGACTAGGAGGAATAGCTCGCTGCGCGAGGAGCGGTGGCATTGGGAGCGGTGGCATTGGGAGCGGTGGCATTGGGAGCGGTGGCATTGGGAGCGGCGGTGTTGAGAGCGGCGATGCTATACTCAAGGCTGGGGCGACGACCTCGCGCCCGGCGAACCCAACAACGACGTTCTAGCGTCCGCTCTAGCATCCGCGATGAGGCCAGTGATGAACAATCTTGCCGTCTTCTCCGGCAACGCGCATCCTCAGCTTGCGAAAGACATCTGCCGCGCATTGGGCATCTCGCTCGGCCAGGCGCAGGTCTTCGAGTTCACCAATGAAAACATCTTCGTCAAGATTGACGAGAACGTACGCGGCTGCGATGTCTTCGTCGTGCAGCCGCTGACCTCACCGGTCAATCGCTCGATCATGGAACTGCTCATCATCCTCGACGCTTTCAAGCGCGCCTCGGCGCAGCGCGTGACGGCGGTCATCCCCTATTACGCCTATGGCCGCACGGATAAGAAAGACCAGCCGCGCGTTCCCATCACCGCCCGCCTGATCGCCGACTGCCTCTCGGTGGCGGGCGCGGGGCGCATGCTGACGCTGGACCTGCATGCCGGGCAGATTCAGGGTTTCTTCAACATCCCGGTGGATGAGTTGACCGCCAAGAACCTGATGGCGAACTACATCCGTGGCCACCAGATTCCCGACCTGACCGTCGTGGCGACCGACGCCGGATTCGCCAAGAAGGCGCGCAATCTGGCTGAGCTGCTGGATGCGCCGCTGGCGATTGTCGAGAAGCGGCGCGTCGCCAACGATGGCCGCTCGGAGGCGATGAGCCTGATCGGCTCGGTCGAGGGACGCAACGCGCTGATCGTGGATGACGAGATTGATACCGCTGGCTCGCTGACCCAGGCGGCGCAGGTCGTCCGCGCGCACGGCGCGGAGGATGTCTACGCCTGCGCCTCGCATGGCGTGCTGAGCGGCCCCGCCATCGAGCGGCTGCGTGCCGCCGCCTTCAAAGAGATCATCCTGACCGACAGCGTGCCGCTGCGCGCCGAGAAGCGGCTCCCCAACATCACCACGCTCTCCGTCGCGCCGCTCTTCGCTGGCGCCATCGAGCGTATCCATGAAGAGCGGTCTGTCTCAGAATTGTTCGACGGCCACCACGAGAACAGCCAGAAGTAGGCTTCCTTTGTGAGCAACCGAAGGCGCGCGGGACGAAATCGAAGACGTTGGACATTGCCCTGAGTGAGCATTTCTGGAGTGACGCCGTGGCTGCGGTCGAGTGGCATGATCCTCCCTTGGAATGCTTACCCGCCTGGACTGCGGCATATGGGCAATTCTATGCGCGGGGATTCGTTCCGATCACCTGTCCTTGCTGTGCCGAGGCCACCCTACGGATCTATTGGCGAGGACGAATGGATCTTGTCGATGAGCGTTACGCCAGACGAGGCAGTGGTTGGATGTGGTGTAGCGCCTGCTGTGCCTTCCAGCATTGGAGCGCGCTGTTGCCTGCGTGGTGGCCCGCCAGTGATCCGCTTGAGCTGATCCCGTTGCATACAGAGCCAACGGAACTGGATCAGAACTGGGAGAGAGTCCTTCCATATCTGACTGGCTAGCCACCGCCATGAGGCCGTGCGGGAATGCCAGCCCACTACTAATGCTGTGACTGATGCGAGGGAGAGCGCACCTGCGGGAAGAGAGGCGCGAGTGCCACAATGGGAGAAGACGTTACAGCGCGTCCCGAGCGGCCAGGCGGATGCAAGCATCGCCTTTCAAGACCTGTGCGTGCTGCTCCCACACGTAGGTTATGATGAGAGGCGACAGCGTGGCTCACACCGCATCTTCAAACACCCGGATCGGCCCGAGAAGATCAATCTACAGCCGATGGAGAACGGGAAGGCCAAGCCCTATCAAGTAAAGCAAGTCCGCGAACTGCTGCGCAAGTATGGACATGAGAGAGGCGGGAACCATGTATAAGTACCGCATGCGCCTGTATTGGAGCGAACCAGATCACGCCTGGATTGTCGAGGTTCCAGATTTGCCAGGCGTCGTGGCGGATGGGGAGACACCCGAACAGGCCGTTGCAATGGCGCAAGTCATCATCCAGGAATGGATCGAAGATGCCCAGGAACATGGCGAACCGATCCCCACGCCTACAGCAGAGCCAGCCGTCCGGTAGCGCACAGTATGCGGGATGGCGCTAACGTCTGGGATGATGATGCAGCGGAGGATGAATCAGTCGCGCAGTCGGCGGAGGTCATCGGCGATCTCTTGCCCAACAGCGCGGCTGACGCCTCGGAAGCCGATACTGCGGATGGCGAGGCGGCCTTCGCGGCGTTGCTGGCGTCCCTGCGCGCGCTGCCCGGCCCCTGCGCGCCGCCGATCGGCGAGGGCGCGTTCGACATCCTCTATGCTAGCGCGCGCGAGATCGTGGTCTGGTTTGTCTCGGCCAAAGATGGCGCGGCGCAGAAGGAGGTCGCCATCCCGGCGCGGCTGGCGCGCGAGGCCTGGGCGCTGATCCGCCGGGGCGAGCCAGTCAGCGAGGCCACGCTGCGCGCGATTGCTGCCGGGGCCGCAGGCGGGCGCTGGCTGCTGGCGCTCTTCGCGCAGCTCCCCAGTGTCGAGGTGCGCGCCGCCGACCTTGACGACGCAGCGACTGGGAGCGCCGAGCCGGACGTCACGCTGCGCTGGCGCGGCGACCCCGCCGGCCCTGCATGACCCCACGGACACAGACTCCCCCGCTCCTCGCGGGAGCGGGGGTAAGGGGTGAAGTCGCGCTCCCAGACTACTCTGGCTGAAACAGCGCCACGGTATTGCCGTCTGGGTCTTTGAACCAGGCCGACTTGCCGATGCCGGGCGTCGTCGCCACATGGTTGACGGTGCGCAGCGTGGGATAGTCGTA
>JAICVT010000044.1 GCA_025935235.1 Ktedonobacterales bacterium
CACCTGTTGGTGTCCCTCTAGCGGCAGACCGATCATGGCTCCGGTGCCGACATTCCACAGAAACACCTGCGCTAGCTTGTCTCCGGCGGCGAGTATCTTGCTGTCTGGGCTAAACGCTAGCCCGCCCACCTCATCGTCGGCGTTGTCGCGCTCGTTAGCGGGAATCGGCAGCGAGCGCACTTTGGCGCCCGTCCGCACGTCCCACAGTGTCACCTCGTTCGTGTCGGCGGTCGCCATCAGGGCGCCGTTCGGGCTGAACGCGACCTGACCGAGGCCATTGAAGCCATCCGTTTCGAGATGACTGAACGGCGAGTATGGCGCCTGACGCCAGATCAGGACTTGCCCATCCTCACCCGCTGAGACAAACTGCGACGCGCGCGGGTCGAATGCGACGGCGTTGATGACCTCAGTATGCGCGCGCAGGATCGGCGTGAGCGAGACGCGCTGCTTGACACTCCATACCCGCAGCCCGAAGACGCCGCCGCCCATGCCCGTCACGACGTACTGCCCGTCATGGCTGAACGCGATCGTGTTGATCGGGCCGTCGGTCTCGCTGAGCGGGGAGCCCACGAACGCGCGCTGGGCCAAATTCCAGAAGAGCGCCTGCCCGGCGGCGCCGCCGGTGTCCTGATCGCCCGCGATCGCCAGCAACGAGCCATCCGGGCTGTAGGCCAGGGCGCGCACGTCGCCGGACTGCCCGTGCGCGCTATCGCTGGCCAGCGTGACCGTCTGCGTGACCGCGCCGCTGAAGAGATCGAAGACATCTATACGCGCGCCCAGCTCATTCTTCAGATAGGTGAAGTTGTCCTCCTGGCCGACCGCCAGACGGGAACTATCGGGGCTGAATGCCAGCGTGATGCTAAAGCCAAATGTCGAGCTTCCCGTCAACGGCAGCGAGGGCAGGCGCATGTGCTGCGTGAAGTCCCACAGGCCGATCTGCTCGGTCTCGCAGAGTGAGTCGACGCACTCGCTCCAGGCCAGCAGCGAGCCATCCGGGCTGTATCTGAGGCTGTCAGACAGGATCGGGTTGTCATCGGTGATGTCTCCGGAGTCGCCATTGGCGAGGGTCGCCAGCAGTCCGCCGTTGCCGGCGCTCCACAGGCGGATGCCGGACTTTGAGCTCTTGGTCGCGACCGTGCGCCCGTCCGGGCTGATCGCTGCGGCGGTCAGGCTGTCTGTCGTGAGGATGCCGTTCCGCAGCGTGTCGGGCTGATGCTGAAGCGTGAAGCTCAGGCGCAGCTTGTGGGTCGCGCCATTCCAGAGCAGCACGCGGTTGTTGTGGGGGTCGATCGCCATGATGGTCGAGCCATCGGCGCTGTAGGCGACATCGGTGTAATTGGCGTTAGTTGTGGCGCCGTCGGGTTGGGCGCCGATCAGCACGGCGTCCAGATAGGCGGCGCTATCCAGGCCGTTCAGCAGGGCGTTGCGCGTGTCGAAGTCGTCGCTCTGCTTCGAGGCGGCCACCGCCAGCAGCAGCCCCTGATCGAGATGGCTGTTGGCCAGCGCATCGTTGGCCTTGCCCGCGATGTCGTGTCCGCGCAGGATGGTATTCTGGTCGCTGGTCACTTTGTAGAGTGCCATGCTGATGATCGAGAGCGCCAGCGTGATGAGGATGCCCGTGGTCAGCGCGCCGATGGTCGTGCGCTGGCGGCGCGTGCTGGCGTGGCGGCTGGCGATGATGAACTGCGTCTGCTCCTGGCTGGGGGCGGGCTGTTTGCCGCCGCTGGTGGCCAGCCACTGCTCGGCTTCGGACAGATCCTTGCCGCGCAGCATGAAACTGGCGTTGCGGCCTTTGCTCTCCCACTCTTTAGCGCGCACCAGCAGTCGCGTGCCAGCGCGCAGATAGGGTAGATCGGTATCCAGCGCGCTCAAGAGCTTGCCGAATGCCTGTCGCGGGTCGTCGCTCTCGCGGAAGAAGATCCAGTTGAGCGCGGCCAGCGCGGGCGGCGCCTGGTTGGTGGGAATATCGCGGCGGATGATCGGGATCAGTCGCTTGTTGTTGGCGCGGGCGAACTCCAGCTCTTCCTGGCAGATCGGCGACGCGACGTAGTCGGGGCTGACTACACAGACGAAGGCGTCGGAACTGGTGATGGCCTGATGAATCTCGTCGCGCCAGTCCGCCGAGGGCGGGATGTCGCGCAGATCCACCCAGACGGAGCGCTTGCTGGCGTCGAGCGCGGCGCGCAGGTCTTCGATGAAGGCCTTGTCGCGGCGAGAGTAGGAGATGAAGACGTCGGCCACGGCAGACTCACTTTCCTGATACCGTGTGGCGGGCAATCGAACCGAGCTATCCTTGGGAAGCGTGTAGTGTCGCGCCGTGCAGAGCAAGCGATGGAGTGGCGCGCGCCCAGTATACCAAGGATGCGCTGCGTCGTATACCACGATGTCAGGTGCGGTGGAGGAAACTCGCAGGTCAGCACAATGGCGGCTGGCGCCCGCGACTGTGGTTGGCTATACTTGGTCACGGCGCCCCACACACCAGAGAGGAAGAGGGCTGGGCGCGTGCGGATGGAACCTTCTCACGGCTGGTGGAGAGCGCAGGGCAGCGCTCTGGGGCGCAGGGAGATGGCGTGTAGCGCGGCGATGTAGCGCGTGATGGATAGGTTTCCCGCGTAGGTTTCCCGCGTGTCCGGAAGAGGCTACAGATGTGTCCTCGCGCTGGCCGCCTGCCGTGGCGTCCGCGCAACCGCAAAGGAGCGTAACAGAGCATGTCGCCTGAAGAGCATCTCAAGTTGGCTCGTCGCCTCTTCGAAGAGGGCTGGAGCAAGGGCAATCTGGATGTGGTGGATGAGTGCGTCGGCGCGAGCTATGTCGGCTACGATCCCGCGCAGCCAGAGCCGACTCGTGGAATCGAGGCGCTGAAGCAGTCCATACAGGGTTATCGCGCGGCGTTCCCCGATCTCACGTTCACGATCGACGAGGCCTATGCAGCCGGCGCCGATCACACCGTACTGCGCTGGACCGCGCGTGGCACGCAGCAGGGCGCGTTGCTGGGCATCTCGCCGACTGGCAGAAGCGCCAGCGTCGTCGGCCTCACGCTCTCGCGCATCGAGGGCGGCAAGATTGTGGAAGAGCACACTAACTGGGACACGCTCGGACTCCTGCAGCAGCTCGGCGCCATCACCGCGCCGCAGCCCGCGCAGGTCAGCGAGCAGCGACCCTCCGCGCACTGATGCGCCGCGATGGAACGGCGTCCAAGCACATTTCTGAGGCCAGGAGCAGACACGCTCCTGGCCTCGCTTCCTGCCGGTTGGCGCATGCGGTTGAATCGGTGAACCCATGCCAACGCTTCACTATTTGACGTGGCTCCGTGGCGGCGCCTATACTTTGTAGCGGACGCCCGCACGGCCAGCGTTTCGGCGTTCGCGCGACTCAGCGGCGAGCCTGCTTGGTAGCGAGGGATCGGCCAGCGGGAGGGGTATGGCGGCGCTCGTAGACTCGCACGCGCATGTGCAGATGCGCCAGTTCAACGCTGACCGCGATCAGGTCATCGCGGCGGCCTTCGCCGATGGCGTGGCGCGGATGGTGGCGCCGGGGACTGATGTCCCGACCAGCAGGCTTGCTATCGAGCTGGCGGAGCGCTATCCGGGGCGTGTCTTTGCCGCCGTCGGCACGCACCCCCACGACGCGACCACCCTCACCGACGCCGCTCTTGCCGAGCAGCGCGAGCTGGCGCGCTCGCCGCATGTCGTCGCCATCGGCGAGATCGGCCTGGACTACTATCGCAACCTCTCGCCGCGCGAGACGCAGCGCGAGGCGCTGACGCGCCAGTTCGCGCTGGCGCGGGAGCTTGATCTGCCGGTCATCCTGCACAATCGCGAGTCACACGCCGATATGATCGCGCTGCTGCGCTCCGAAGGTCAGGGGCTGCGCGGCGTCTTCCATTGCTTCATCGGCGATCAGGCGATGGCGCGCGACGCGCTCGATCTCGGCTTCTATCTCTCCTTCGCGGGGCCGGTCACCTTCCCCAAAAATGCCGAGCTGGCCGCGGTGGCCGCCTGGGCGCCGCTCGACCGCGTGCTGGTGGAGACTGACTGCCCCTATCTGACGCCGGCGCCCTTCCGAGGGCGGCGCAATGAGCCGCGCTATGTCGCGCTGACGGCGCGCCACATCGCCGAGGTGCGTGGTCTGCCGTTCGATCAATTCGCCGAGGCCACCGCCCAGAACGCCGCGACGCTCTTCCGACTGCCATCGCTGCCTGAGAATCTGTGAGAACGCGTGAGAACGGAGCCTAGCGCATGCGCCTGTTCAATACCCTGAGCCAATCCATCGAGACCGTGCGGCCGCTAGACGACGAGGTCACGCTCTACGTCTGCGGCATCACGCCGTATGATACGACCCACCTCGGCCACGCCTTCATCAATGTCGTCTACGACACGCTGCGCCGCCACCTGCTCTGGCGCGGCATGTCGGTCTGCTACACACAGAACGTCACCGACATTGACGACGACATCCTGCGCAAGGCGCGCGAGGTGGGGCTAGCCTGGGATGCGCTGGGTCTGCGCGAGACGGAGCGCTACATGCGCGACCTGACCGCGCTCAACGTCTTGCCGCCGACGCACTACGTGCGCGCCAGCGCGGCCATCGAGCAGATGGTAGCGCTGATCTCCGAGCTGCTGGCCAAGGGGCTGGCCTACGAGCGAAGGGGCTGGGTCTACTACGATGTCAGCGCCGATCCCGGCTTTGGCGCGCTGGCCGAGGCATCGGGCATCCACGGCTACCAACAGTTGCTGACCACCGCCAACGAGCGCGGTAACTTCCCTGACGACCAGCGCAAGAACGATCCGCTCGACTTCGTGCTCTGGCAGGCGCAGCAGCCCGGCGAGCCGGCCTGGCCCAGCCCGTGGAGCGATGGCCGCCCTGGCTGGCACATCGAGTGTAGCGCGCTGGCGACCAAGCTGCTTGGCCCGCAAATCACCATCCACGGCGGTGGCTCTGACCTGATCTTCCCGCATCACACCTGCGAGATCGGGCAGAGCGAGCACGCGACCGGCGTCACGCCTTTCGTGCAGGTGTGGATGCACTGCGCGATGGTGGGGCTGGACGGCGAGAAGATGAGCAAGTCGCTGGGCAACCTGATCCTGGCAGGCGATCTGCTCAAGACATACACGCCCGACGCCATCCGCCTGCTGCTGCTCTCGCATCACTATCGTCAGCCGTGGGAATATCGCGCCGAGGAGATGGACGCCGCCGCCGCACGCGCCGATCGCTATCGCGCCGCCGTGCATGCCAGCGACGCGCACGAGGCGCCTCAAGGCGACGATCTGATCGCCCAGCGCGCGGTGGAGTCGTTCGGCGCCGCGCTGGACAACGATCTCGCCACGCCGACCGCGCTCGCCACGCTCGACGCGCTGGCCGCCGCCACGCTGGAGGCGCCAACGCTGGCGCGGGTGGCTGCGCTGCGCGAGCTGGGCGGCATCCTCGGCTTTACCTTCGGCGACATCAATCCGCCCGCCGCGCCCTGGACGCTGGAGTAGCGCAACCTCTCCCCCAGCCCTACCCAGCGCCGCATCCCCTGAAATAGGTTCCCCTCCCTTGCGAGGGAGGGGGAGAGGTTCGCTCTAGAATTCCTGCGCGATGTCGGAGCGGCGGCCGCGGCCAGTGATGAAGTCTACCAGCAGCGCGCCGATGCCCGCGCCCAGCGAGCAGGCCAGGAACGCAGCATAAAACCACGAGACCGCGTCAATCGTCACATGGGCGACAACGGTGAAATACTCCAGCCCGGCGGCGGTCAGCGCGACCAGGATCACGGCGCCCACCAGCGCCAGCCAGCGCGTGCGAGGCTGGCTGATGAGCGAGGCGACGAAGAGCCCGCCGGGCAGCGAGAGCACGGCGGCGATGATGAGCAGGATGACGCTTAACGACACAGTGGCCTCCTGTATGCATATTTCGCTGGGGATGTCTGGAGAGTGGCGCAGGCACCTTTCGCGCGAGCGTCCCCTTGCGATATTGTACGACGACCAGCTCCCAACAGGATAGAACGGCCAGGAGGCCTGCGGCGTCGCGCGCGCGGCAGCGCCTGGTACCGCGGGGCAGGCGCTCACCAGCGGCTGCCCCGCCCATCGAGCGCCTATCGAGCGCCTATCGAGCGCCAGCCGGGTGTCCAATGGCGCCGGGCGCCGCGCAATGTGTAGCGGCTACCCGCCATCACTCGTTTCTGGCTCTAGGGGGGCTTGCGCGACTCGCGCTCCTAACATATGCTACATGACTGGGACGCTATGAGCGCGCGCTGAATCATAGCGCCTGTGGACGATTGACATGATTGATACGACACGGCGCCGAGTGGGAGAAATATCGTTGTTTAGCGAGCGCAGTTTGCACGGCGATCAGCCGGCGCGTCGCGTCATTCGGTTTGGCCAGCGACTATCGAGCGATCTGCTGCCCACCATACCGCAGCGTGCGCGCGGCGTGGATGATAGCGTCATGGGGCGGCTGCGCGGCGTGCGGCTGCGGGCGCGTGGTCGCGAGGCCTGGCTGCGGCTGCGCGCCAGCGACCTGAGCCGCGAGGTGCGCACCATCCCCGTCAACACGATCCAGGCGCCTGCGCCGACTCCCGATGCGCTGGAGCTGCGCGGCGGCATGCGTGTGGAATGCCATGAGGGCTACGTGGGGCGGCTCGATGGGCTGGTGATCGAGACGCGCGAGGGCACGGTCTCCGATCTGATCGTGCGAATCCGCGGCGATGCGCTGGCCGATGTCGAGCTATCCAGCGATCCGATGTTCAAACTGGTCAATGCGCAGGGGCAGGAGGCGCTGATCTCGCCGACCTGGGCCGTCTCGGTGGCGCAGTCGCCAAGTGTGCTGCCCTTCATGCCAGCCGAGCTGACGCTGCGCCTGGACGCCACCGTGGAGCAGGTCGCCTCGGCGGGCCTGCTGCGTACCGATGGCCAACTGACCGCCGCCGTCTGGCAGATCCTCAGCGAGAATCCCGCGCTGGCGCCCTCCCTGGGGCGGCTGCGCGTGCAGGTGCGCGATGGCGAGGTGACGCTGCTGGGCGCGCTTCCCAGCCCACGGCATCGCGCCTCCGCCGAGCAGGACATCTGGCATCTGCCCGGCGTCATCGCCGTGCGCAACGAGACGACTCTGAGCGAGTAGCCGCGCTCAGCTCGCCTGCTCATCCAGTGGCAGCAGGCGGTTCAGAATCGCCTCGACCTCATCAATGGCGAAGGGCTTGGGCAGGATCGCATCCACACTGGCTTTGCGGGCATAGCGCAGAGCGCCCGCCGTCATCGCCACGATCAGCGGCGCCGTGTGGCCGTCAGTCTCCGCGTCGCGGCGCAGCGTCTCGATGAGCGCGGCGCCATCGAGCTGCGGCATCATCATGTCGGTGAAGATGAGCGCCGGATGATGCTCACGGGCGAGCGCCAGCCCCGCTGGGCCGCGAAACGCGGTCAGCGTGGCATAGCCCGCCTCCTCAACGATCAACGCGAGCGCTTCGGCGATCGGCGCCTCGTCGTCTACGATCAGCACGAGGGGCGAAGCGTGCGACCCGGCTGGCTCCTCGCTCGGTTGCGCACTGTCTGACGGATCCATATAGGCGGATTCCCTCTCGAAGCGCCACAATAGGTCGTAAGCGTTGTACTCTGGCCACTGATCGCCGGTCGTTTCCCGCTGGGCAAGACTGAGGGCCGACCCATCATGGTGTATGGGTTGGCGTATGGAGTGTATCGAGCAGATGGATGCCATCTGGCGCTCGTATCTCAAATTCATGTATCTGGACATCGTGCGCGGAATACCGCATCTTCACGACAGAAAGCGCACGATGAAGCGCTGAGCCTTCCTCAATCTGCTGCAAGAGCAGCACATTCTCTGCCAGCACAGCAAGCGGACCAGGCGTAAAACGCATGCGTGTGTCAATTGTCGTATCATGCTCGCGAATGAACAGCGCAGTCACGTTGCGCAGCCGCAGCGCTTCGACTAGCGAGGCCAGATAGGTTTCGGCGCGGTTGGGATCGCCGCTCTGACGGATCGCGCTTTCCAGCTCGATGACACTATCAATCACCAGTCGCCGCGCGCCGACGCGGTCGAGCGTAGTGACGAGCCGGTCAGAGACAATGTCGGGGTTCAGCTCGATCGGCGCCCAGGTCTGGAGCGTCATCAGCCCGTCGGGCTGCAGCCCCGCCGAAATCGTCCTCCCCAGGTCGAAAGCATCGGCCTTCATGCGCAACCGCGCCTGTGACTCGCGGAAACCGAGGAAAACGGTCGGCTCGCCCGCGCTCAGACCCGCCGCGACAAAGTGCAGCGCCAGCAGGGTCTTGCCCGTACCCAGGCTGCCCACGACCAGCGTGGTTGAGCCTTCGGTGAGCCCGCCGCCGAGCAGCGCATCCAGCGCGGCGACGCCCACCGAGGCGCGGCCGGGCGCGTCGCCGCTGCCAGCAGGCGCGCTGTCGAGTTGGCCCGCATCCAGCGCGGCGGCGCCAGCGACTGTCGCCATGCGCGACGCCAACCGCGGATAGATGGCCAGCCCCTGGGCGCTGAGGTGGATGCTGTGCAGCCCGGAGAGCGGTTGCGCGCCACGCATCTTGATGATCTCAAGCGCGCGGCGGTGCCGTACGCCCTGCAAGCCATAGTGCAGCCCGATGATGATGTCGGCGATGGTGGACTCCGGGAAGAAGACCGGGTCGCGCGGGTCGGCCTCGCTGGTGATGATGGTGGTCATGCCGAAGACGCTGAGCGTCGTGCCGACATCATAGAGGAACTTGCGCGTGGCCTGAAGGTCAATATCGGCGCCGCGCACACCGCGAAAGCCATCCAGCACGACCAGGTTGGCCTGCGCCTTTCGGGCGATCTCGATCAGCGCCTCGCCCGCCGCCTGGAGGCCCGCGCTGAGATATTGCTCCAGGCTGAGAAACTGGATGTTTCCGCCGACCAACGCATCGTCATAGAAGTCGAAGGTGCGCAGGTGCGCGATGAGCTTGCTGGTTGGCTCAGACATAGCCGTCACGACCACCGCGCGCCGACCAGCCCGCGCAGCCGCGAAGGCGAGTTGATTGGCCAGCGTTGTCTTGCCGCTGCCTGGCGGCCCGACGATCAGCGCCAGCGATCCAGAGACGATGCCGCCGCCCAGCGTCTCATCCAGATTGGGTACACCAGTCGCATCGAACCGGATACCATTCTCGCGCTGGTCGCCAGCGTCTGGCCGCGGATCATCCTGGGCTCCAGCGCGCCGTTTACTCGCCTCATTACGCTCGCTCACTGCTCACCTCATCTGTGCTTGTACTCATGGGCGATCGGTTGGGCGTCTATACCCGTCCGGTGGATCCACGTCAGCGCGGCGCGTCCTCTTGTGAGGCAGAACGGGCGCTTTCATTCCAGCCGCGTATGCCTGTTTCGCAGGTGGCTTGCGTCGCCAGTACATCACATGTATATCTCATGGCGTGCCATATTCTCCAGTGTCGCGGTGGCGCAGCCAGCCGCGACCATCCGTGCGGCTCAGGCCAGCCCGTAGACGGGGATGCTGGCGCCGCTGATGAGCGCCGCATCGTCGCTGAGCAGAAACGCGATTACGCGCGCGATCTGTTCGGGCCGGGGCCAGCGGTCGAAGGCGGCTTTGGGCATGGCGCGGCGGTTGGTGGGCGTGTCTATGATACTCGGCAGCACAGCATTCACGGTGATGTTGGCGTCGCGCGTCTCCTCCGCCTGCGCCTCGGTCAGCGTGATGACCCCCATCTTGGCGATCGCGTAGGCAGCGGCGTTGCGGCGACCGCTGTGGGCCGCCCGCGACGAGATGTTGACGATGCGCCCCCACTGCTGGCGGGCCATCTCGCGTGCGGCATATTTGGAGAGCAAGAACGTCGGGCGCAGATTCAGCTCCAGCATGCGCTCGAAGGTCGCGGCCTCCAGCTCGGCCACAGGGCGCCCGGCTTCGTAGCCGCCGATCAGGTTGACCAGCGCGTCGAGGCGCCCAGCCTGGCGCGCCACCTCGGCCACCGCGCCGCTGACCGCGGCTTCATCGCGGGCGTCGGCGTCCAGCGTGGTGAGGCGGGCGCTGGCGTCGCCGACCTGGGCGCGCAGGCGCTGCTCGTCGTCTGGCTGGCTGTGGCCACTCAGCGCGATGACCCGCGCCCCGCTGCCCAGCAGCGCCGCGCTGACCGCCTGCCCCAGCACGCCCCATGCGCCCGCGACCAGCGCGACTCGTCCCGTCAGGTCGTAGTGATTCTCGCGCCAGAGTGGTATGCTCATGCGTCGCTTCCCCTCTCGCCAGCGCTATGGCGCCTCGGAGGGCAGGCGCGTGCGCATGGCGTGTCGCAACTGGTGAAAGACGTTCAGGTTTCTGATAGCATACTTGGCGCGCAGGGTCGCCGTCATCCCCTCGCTCAGCGAAGCGACCAGCGAGGTGGCGGCGCGCTGGGCCTCGTCGGCCAGCCGTCCATCGCCCGCCGAGCGCAGCCGCAGCGCCGAGGTGCTGAGCGCCGTCGCCGCCTCGGCGGTGGCCCCTGCGGTGGCCAGTTGATCGGCCTGCGTATGCAGCCGATAGGCGGTTAGCAGTTCCAGCGCCAGCCGCGTCTCCGGCTCCAGCGGCCCAAGGCCATCCACCGGCAGGCGCGGCGCGCGTGCGGGTTGACTCAGCCGCCCGGCGAAACTGGCGCTCTCGACCCCCAGCGACCAATCGGCGGAGACGACGCCCAGGGCAATGTAGCCCGTGTCATCGGGCGTGAGCGCGGCTGGATCGAGCAGCAGCTCCCACAGCGCCACGACGCTCTCCAGCGCTGGGCGCGCTGTCAGCGGGCCAGGATTGACGGTCACGCTCTCGCCCGGCTGGCGCCGACCGTCGGAGGCGTTCGCGGCGTTGGATGCGTCGTAGACATCAGCGATCTCTGGCGCGATGACGGAGGCCCGCAGCACGCTGACCCCCGTGGCTGGCGCCAGCGAGAGCCGCACATTGGCGGCCAGCGTGGCGCGCAGGCGCTCGACGGCCTCGCGTAGCAGGTCGCTCAACTGCGCTGGCTCGTCTACGAAGACGCAGCTCCCGCCGCTGATGGCGGCGATGCGGTCGAGCAGTTCGCGATTCCACTCCAGCCCCAGCCCATAGCTGATGATCGGGACGCCCAGCAGCCGCGCGCGCTCGGCCAGCTCGAGGCAGCGCTCCTCGTCGCCGTAGGTGCGCCCATCGGTGATGAGCAGCAGCGCGGCCAGGCGGCCAGCCGTCACGCCTTGCTCCAGGCGGCGGATGGCGCTGTCAAGCGCGGGGGCCAGTTGCGTCGCGCCGCGCGGCGAGGCCGCATCCAGCGCCATCTCAGCGCCCAGCGCGCCGACCGGCGATTCACCATCCAGCAGCGTCTCGGTGCGGTCGTCGAAGAGCAGCAGGGTGAGCTGGTCATCCGCGCCAAGCTGGCTGAAGAGCGGCTTGACGGCGCGCTTGGCCTCCGCGATCTTCGCTCCGCGCATCGAGCTGGAGCGATCAACCAGCACGGCCAGATCGAGCGGCGCCGACCACGACCGCGCCGCGCTGGCGGGCAGCAGCTCGCCCAGCAGGTAGAAGCGCGTCGGCTCGCGCAGGCGCCCGATGCCCGCGCTGCCCGGCGTGACCCGCAGCGTGAGCGTCGGTTCCACCCTCGGCTCTGCCCGCTGGCGATGATGCGTGGCGTCAGCGGCGGCGGCGCGCAGCCGCGCATCGTAGGCCTGGCGCGCCTCTGGCGAGGAGAGCACGCGGTAGGCCTCGGCCACCGCCTTGAAGCGGTCGGCGGCGGTGGGGTCGTCGGGGCGCGCGTCGGGATGCAGCTCGCGCGCCCGCAGGCGATAGGCCTGGCGGATCTCCTCAGGGGTCGCGCTGGGCGCGACCCCCAGGAGCACGTAATAGTCCAGGAATCCTGAGAACTCTGGGGGCAATTCCCGCTCCCGTTCTGTCGGCGGCTGTCGGCGGCTACTCCGTGGCGGCAGGCGGCTCGGCGGTCGCCTCAGGCTCAGCCTCGGAGGCCGCCTCCGATGTGGTCTCGGTCTCACCGTCAGGCGACGGCGCGGGCGTGGTTCCATTGGCATGGGCGCCGTTGATCTGTGCGGCGGCTTCTTCGTCAGCGGCCTCCGGCGCCGCGCCGCGCATCCGTAGCGCGTTGTCTTCTGGCTCGGCCTCGAAGAAGATTACTACGGCGGTGCTGTTGTCGTTTCCGCCCGCTACGTTCGCCAGCGCCACCAGCTCGCTGGCGCAGCCGCGCGGCGACGTGGCAGTGGCAAGCGATTGGCCGATCACGTCAGGCGTCAGCTCGTCCCACAGGCCGTCGCTGCACAGCAGCATGCGGTCGCCCGGCGCAACGACGAACTCCATCAGGTCAGGCGTGACGTCGTCTTCCTGCCCGACCGAGCGATAGAGCACGCTGCGCGGCACCAGGAACGAGGGATCCTCCAACAGAGGATGCTTGACCGCCTCCATGCGCGCCAGCAGTGAGTGATCTTCCGTCAACTGGAGCAGTTGGCCATCGCGCAGCAGATAGGCGCGGCTGTCGCCCAGGTGTGCGATGGCCGCCCGCGCGCCAGAGATCGCCAGCGCGGTGACGGTCGAGCCGGTGGTGGCGTTCAGGCGCTGGCCAAACACGCGCGTCTGCCGGTTGGCCTCTTTCACCGCCAGCTCCAGCGCTTGCGCTAGCGTGACCTTTGGCGTGCTGGTGACGGAGCCTTCGGGATCGTATACCGTCTGCGAAGGCCACGCGGTCGTGGGGATGGTAAACTGGCGCGTCATCTCGGCGGTCACGCCGCGCGCCACCAGGCGGCTGGCGATCTCGCCGTGCGCCTCGCCACCCATACCATCAGCCACCAGAAAGACGCCGACCGGCGCGTCAGCCGCCGCGTCGTCATGCACATTGAAGAAGGCTACCCCGTAGGCGTCCTGGTTGGCGGAGCGCACCAGCCCTACCGTGGTGGCGGCGTCGGCGGTCACCGCCAGCCGCACCGAGCGCATGTCGGCGCCCATCTCAGCGCCCGCCGAGGCCAGCGCCTGCAATGTCAGCGCGAACGACTCCGCCAGCTCCTCGGCGCGTGTGAACCCGCCAGCCTCGCCACGTAGCGCGATCTCGCGCAGGCTGCGCTGCGCGCTCGATTCTTCGTCGAGCGGGGGCGTATCCAGCACCCCGCCGATGACGCCCATCGTGCGGGCCAGGTAGTTGGCGTCGCGGGCGAAGAGTGGCTTCGCCTCGTCTTCCGCTCCCGCCGTCGTCGCGTCCTCAATGCCGCCGAGGTAGATGCGCCCCTCATAGAGCGTCACGCGCTCGGGCGAGATGTGCAGGTGCGCGAGGTTGTTGCGGTGCAGGGTGGCCAACGCGTCAGCCAGCTCGATGCCTGCCCGCAGCGCGTCCACGGGGCGCAGGCGCTCGCCCTGGCTCATCGGCGCCACCCCATGCCCCTGCTGGTCGGCGATCTCCATCGCGATGAGGTAGAGGCGACCATCCTTGCGCGCCAGCGCCACTGGCGTCAGCAGCGCTGGATGCCGCAGGCCCATCGCCACGATATGCGCGAGCTGGTCGCTGGAGCCGTTGGACAGCTCGCGCACGACATAGCGCAGCCCCGGCGCGGCCTCTTCAGAGGTGACAGGCTCGCGCGGCTCGGCGATGAAGATGGAGCCGCTCTCGTCGGAGCCACTGCCCACGATACGAAAATCGCCGATCACCGCGCCCTCGGTCAGCGGCGCGCCCGTCGTTGGCAGCGGAGCCGTCTTCTCCAGGTCGCTTTCATCGCTCTCGTCGGGGCTGGGCGCTGGCTGCCCGGCCTCGGCTGTGGCTTCAACGGGCGCCTCGGCTGTGGCCTCAGATGTGGTCTGGGCTGTTGCCTGGGCTGTTGCCTGGGTGGTCTCCGCGGCCTCGGCTCCGTCCGCAGCCTCGGCTCCGTCGGCGGCGCTGGCAGGCGTATCGCTCGTATTGGGTTGGCCAGGGGCGTCGGTGTGCTGGTCGGGCGTCTGCTGCGGATCCTGATTATCCATGCCACATCTTTCTTCTCAGGTCTCGAGGCGTGCGAGAACTGCGTTGTCTCACGAGCGTCCGCGCGACGATTCGTCGCGACGCGGGCGTATATGATCGTCAAACGACCCGGGTGCTCGTCAGCTTATCCCTGGCTGGCGACGCGCAAGGCGTACAGGCGATGATCGGCGCTGCCGATGTAGACGAGGCCATCCGCGACGACGGGTGAGCCAGGTACGATGCCTTCCGTCTCGAAGCGCCAGCGCAGGCGTCCTTCGTTCGCGTCGAGCGCGTAGAGTGAACGATCAATGCTCCCGAAATAGACTACACCATCCGCGACCGTTGGTGTCGAGTTGACCTGATTTCCGGCCCGGTAGCGCCACAGGCGCCGCCCGGTGCGGCGGTTGAAGCTGTACAGGTGGCCATCGGTCGAGCCGACGAAGAGCCGGTCGCCATCAATGACGGGCGACGAGATGATGAACTTCTCTGTGCGCTCTTCCCAGGCGCGCCAACCCGACTGGGCTTCCAGGCAATAGATTGAGAAGTCGTAGGAGCCGACATACAGGTAGTCGTCCACCACGCACGGCGCAGAGATGACTGGCCCATTCGTGCGCAGGCTCCACTTCTTCTCGCCGGTCGCCGCATCCACCGCGTAGACGTAGTTGTCGCGCGAGCCGAAATAGAGCTGCCCATTGGCAAACGCCGCCGACGACTGCACCTCGCGATAGGTCTGGTAGCGCCAGAGCATCACGCCGTTGCGTGGATCAATGGCATGCATGTAGCCATCATCTGAGCCGATGTAAATGGTATCGCGGAAGACGCGCGGCGAGGAGCGCACATGGTGCCAGGTGCGATAGCGCCACACCTCCGCGCCAGTCTGGGCGTGCAGCGCGTAGACGTTGAAATCCTCGGAGCCGAAGATCACCAGATCGCGCCAGAGTGTCGGGCGCGAGCAGATGCCGCCCTCGGTGGCGAACTTCCATGCCAGCGCTCCCGTGCGGCGGTCCAGCGCGTAGAGGTTGTTGTCATACGAGCCGATATAGATGAGCTGGGGGCCGACACACGGCGTCGCCCGAATCTCCTCCTCCGTCTCGAACGACCAGATCGGCGCGCTGGCGCTAATGAGCGTGCCAGTCGGGCCAAGCGCGGGCGCCCAGGTGGCGCGAATCCGCCCACCGCCGCCATGCACGGCGCGGAAGTGGCTGGTATCGTCGAGCGGCGCGATCCCCACGGCGCTCTCGATGGCGAACTCCAGATCCTCACACGACTGGTAGCGATCGTCGAGTCTGGACGAGACGCACTTCATAATGACCGCTTCCATCGCCTCAGAGATCGCGGGATTGAGCTGGCGTGGCATGCGCTCATGGAAGGTGAAGGGCGGCTCTTTGCGCGGATCCGAGCGTGTCAGCAGGTGGTGCATGGTCGCGCCGATGGCATAGATGTCGGAGCGCGGCTCGGCTTGCCGCTTGTACTGCTCGGGCGGCGCGTAGCCGTTCGTGCCGACGTTGGTATGCTCCTCATCGGGTACGAAGGTCTTGGCGATGCCGAAATCCACCAGCACGATGCGCCCATCGGGGGTCAGGATGATGTTGTTGGGCTTGATGTCGCGGAAGATGATCGGCGGGCGCTGCGAGTGGAGGAATCCGACGATGTGGCAGAGCTGTAGCATCCACTCGCCGACCTGCCGCTCCGAAAGGAAGCCCTGGGTATGGGCCAGCCGCTTCTCTAGATTGTCGCCGGGGATGAATTCCAGGATGATGTACGCGCGGCGATGCTCGATGAACGAGTCGAAGATCTGCGGGATGCCAGGATGCTCCTGGTTCAGCAGCATCTGCGTCTCGCGCCGGTAGTTCATCAGCTCCGCTTCCGGATCGCCCATCTGCGGGATCATCTCTTTGAGCGCGCGGCGGCGGGCGAGGTGGGTATCGAGTACGCGGTAGACGTGGCCCATGCCGCCCTGCCCGATGACTTCCTCGACGACGTAACGCCCGTTCTGCAGGGTGGTGCCGGGGGCCAGCTGATAGTGTGGCCCCTGCTGAATCTGTGTGGTAGGTGTGTCGGTTGGCGCCGTGCGCTGTGGGGCGCCGGCCACATAGCCGCCAGAGGGATTCTGCGGAAAACTCATCCCAGGGCGCTGATCTGGCAGGCGCTGCGAGTCAACGGGCCAGTAGGCCGAGCCGCCCGGCCCACCGCCGCGAGGGTCTGACGGGCCGCTGGCGTCGCGCCGTGGCTGATCTGGAAAGCGCATTTGATGATCACCAATGGAGTCCGCCATGCTAACCCCTCTCGCCACATGCTAGCCAGTGCCCTGAGACCTGGTGGAATCCTGTGAACGCGCGTGAAATGATCCGCGACCGAATCCGGGCGCTGCACCTCGCGTCGTTCTCGTGGCAGGGCTTGTGTAGACTGCCATTCTACCACGGTGATGCTACTCTACACGCTCCGTTGTGCCGCCACAAGCGCCATAGCGCCTCTGGGGGCGAAACCTCACCCTCAGCCCCTCTCCCGCCAGGCGAGTGGAGCGGAGGCGCTCCTACAAGGTGTCGGCGTGGAAGGGCGCGAGCGCCTTGCGCGCCTGGGCGGCATAGGCGCCCGTCGGCTGGAGCGCCAGCGCCGTGCGCAGATTGACGACCGCCGGAATCACGTCGCCATTGGCCGCCGTGTAGATCCCTAGATAGAACCACGGCCCAGGATCAGTTGGGTCGAGCGCGACCGCCCGCTGGAAGTCGTAGGCGGCGAGCTGCTTCTGACCAAGCGCGTTCTCCATCTGGCCCTTGATGAACGCCAGCGGCTCACTGTCCGGGAATCGCCGGGTGGCTGTCACCAGGAACTGCTCCGCTGAGCCATCGGTCAGCCCGATGGCATGGTCCAGGTAGAACCGCGCCAGCGCGACGGTGTAGGCTGGGTCGTCTGAGAGTTGCGCGGCGTTCGTATAGGATAGGTCGGCGGTCACATAATCGGCCTCTGCCAGCGCGGCGTCGCCTGCCGCGCTCCACAGCGCTGGGTTCTTTGAGTCTATCACCAGCGCGGTCTGAAAATGCGCCAGCGCCTGGGCGAACTGACCGCTGGTCATCTCCTCCTCGCCAGCAGTGAAGAGCGCGAACGGCAGCGCGGGACTATAGCGCAGCCCCGCCGCGATCTGCGGGCGCGCGGCGTCGCGCTGGCCCAGCAGCCAGAGCGTCCAGCCGTAGTAGGCGCGGGTCGCGCCGTCGGTTGGCGCGAGCTGGGCCGCGCGGCTGAGCGGCGCCAGAGCCAGTGTCGGCTCGTTGACTGTCAAAAGCGCGATGCCGATGTTCTCCTCATCCAGCGCGGTGGTGGGCGGATGAGCGGCGAAGAGGTAGATGCCCGCGTTGCGCAGGGAGATCGCGTAATCTGACTCCGAGTGGATCAGCGGATAGAAGTGCGCGCTGGCCGTCGTCACATTGCCCTGCGCCAGCGCCAGCATGCCGAGATGCCCCTGCGCCAGCTCGTTGTCTTGCGGCATGGCCGCCCACCAGCGCGCCGCCTCCGCGAGCTGGCCCAGCGCCTCGGCGCGCTCCGCCAGCTTGGCGTATCCCGAGGAGTCGCCCGCCGCGCCCGCCCGCTGCCACGCGCTGACGGCGCCAGCGTCGTCGTGGGCGCTGGCCAGCGCATCACCCAGCCGCAGCCAAGCCGAGCCATCGCCTGGGGTCAGCGCGATGCATGCCCGGAAGGCCGATGCCGCCTGATGAAACTCGTGTTGCAGGGCATAGAGATCGCCCGCGTCGCACAGTGGACGCGGATCGCTGGCGTCGGCGGCGTGCGCCTGGGCGTCATCAACCAGCGCCATGTCATAGCGATAGACCGCGCGGGCGCGCGTGGCCGCCAGCAGGTCAGCGGAGGCGCTCGGCTGGATGGGAATCAGGATGACGCAGAGCGCCAGCGTTGCCAGGCACAGCAGCGTGTTGCGCCAGCGGAGGGTCCAGTCGCCGCTCGCCAGCCCCGCCTTGCCGGGCCAGACCACCGCGCGCAGCGTGGCCGCCAATCCGGGCGCGATGGTGGGCGCCGATACCTGCGGCAGCCGGGGCAGCGTGTCCGCCAATTGGTTCGCTTCCGCCATCACGGACGTTGTAGACGGTGCGGGCGTTGTGGCGGCGAGGCGGTCGGTCGCCTGTTCGGTGGCCCGCTGGGTCGCTTGCTGGATGGCTCGCTGGATGGGGCGCTCGTTCATCGCATGTCTCGCTGTTGTCGCCGCCTGCCGCTCACGCTGCAACTCCTTTGCGTTTCCGCTGCGGTTGCGCGCGCGCCGACGCACAATCGCGGGCGCGCTCGATCCGCCGGGACCTGGATACACGACCTACGTACTTTGGCGCAGAGGAGGGCATAGGACGCTTGCGCCTGGTTCGTAACTGTTTGCATCTTTGTACGTTACAACGGACGAGCAGAGGAAACAGTGCGACCCTCATCTTAGACCTATCTGGTCACATCTGGTTGGGACTCATTCGGCGCATGCGACGCTAATTGACGCGGAATGACGACGATGGCGGCCAGCGCGACAGGGATGACAGGAGATGACAGGAGCGAATGCGGGTGGAGAGCAAGGTGAGACAACAGCGAGGATGGCCCAACGCGCGACCGCCCGCCTTCTGGCG
>JAICVT010000267.1 GCA_025935235.1 Ktedonobacterales bacterium
GACGCTGATCGGCAACTATGTCCACGACAACGGCAACGCCAAAGCGCCCTACACCATCTGGGCGCACATCCCGCTGGGCACGGGCATTTTGATAGCGGGCGGCGACAAAGACTACATCACCCAGAACCGCGTCGAGAACAACCCCGACTACGGCATTCTGGTGCTGGGCAACATAGACCAGAACTTCTGGATCGCCACCGGCAACGTGGTCGAGCGCAACACGGTCAAGAACTCTGGCATCGCCGATCTGGCGCTCGGCGCGCCCAGCGGGGCCAACGATTGCTTCTCGGATAATCAGGCCACGACCACGCTGCCGCCGCTGCTGGAGGTGACGCATGCCTGCGGCTCGCCGCTGGCGCTGGATGGCGGCGGCGACTTCAGCATCACGCTGCGCCTCTTCGCCAACGACGTGAACGCCGGACTCAGCTCGCCGGGGCCGAGCTACAACCCGCCCGACTTCCGCCAGATCGCGGCGCCGCCCGCGCAGACCGGCATGCCCGATGTCAACGCGCCGCCCGCGCCGACCATCGTGGATGCGTTCCCCGCGGGTACGACCTCGGCCAACGGCTACGCGCCGATCACGAACGCCTACACCCCAGGAGGTTCCGCCATGCTGCTGCCCCTTGGCTTCACGACCTACTCCATCGTGCAGATTCTGCTCTCGCTGTATGGCAATCTGCTGTTCTTCGCGCTCTATAGCGCCTGGCTGGCCGTGGCGTTCGTCGAGCTGGCGCATCGCGAGGACCTGCGCGGCGGGCAGCGACTGGGCTGGGGCATCGTGACGCTGGGCCTGCCCATCCTTGGCCCGATCCTCTACTACTTCGCCAGCGGCTCGAAGCTCAGCCCGCGCTTCCGGCTGGCGCTGGTGCTGGGCGCGCCCGCGCTCTGCCTGCTGGTGACGGTGGCGCTGCTGGTGGTGGCCTCCTACACGCTGCTGTAGCGCGAAACCTCACCCCCCCAGCCCCCTCTCCCAGTGGGAGAGGGGGGAGCCTACAGTTGGCGATGCGCCCATAGCTCCCCTGCCTCGCACAGCGGAGGAGCCTATGGCTGCCGATGCGCCCATAGCTCCCCTCTCCCGCCTTGGCGGGGGAGGGGCTGGGGGTGGGGGCGCGCCCAGCCCTCATGCGATGCGCCTGCGCACCCACCAGAAGGCCAGCGCCAGCAGCGCCAGCGCCAGCGCGACCAGCAGGCCCGTCTCGATGCCCTGGAAGGCCCAGTAGCGGCTGGCGGGCTGCCAGACCAGCATCGAAAGCCAGCCGTGGGCATGCACGCAGGTGGTGAAGGCCGAGCCGGGGCGCAGATCCACATTGCCACTTGGAGCGCAGATGTTATAGACCATAGCGCCATCTACCTGATGGCCCGCCTTATCAACAAAGCCACCGTTGATCACCCAATCCTGGTTGCTGAACCGGGTGGGACCGCTGGAGGTGTAGGGGTCCCAGGTGACGCTGATCGGCGGCAGGAAATGCTGGCGGGCATAGAGCACGATGCCCAGCGCGATGGCGGCATAGCCCACCAGCGTCGCGAACATCGCCGCGACGGTGCGGCGCAGCAGCGTCCCCGCCGCGATGCCCAGCGCCAGCGCGAACGCCATGTAGCCGAGCGGGATGACGCCCTCCACGCCATAGCTGGGATTGTTGAGGAACGCGCCATCCAGGTCGAATGGTTCACGCCACCAGTGAACGAGCGGAATCGTGATCGCCGCGGCCAGCAGCGCGATGCCCAGCGCGGCGCTTACCTTGGTCAGCAGCCAGCGGCGGCGGGTGACGCTCTGCGTCCACGCCAGCCGGAAAGTCCCGCCCTCCAGCTCGCGCGCCACCAGCGGCGCCCCCAGAAAAGCGCCCGCCAGCGGCGGCAGCAGGACGAGCGCGGCCATTGCCAGCAGATCATTGTTGTACGTGCCGTAGAAGTCGCCGATCAGGTTGTTGCAGAGGTCGCTCATCGGCTCCCCGCGATGGAGTTCGCAGCGCGCCACGCTCATGCCGCTCGTCACCTGATGGTAGGCGCTGTACATCGCGCGGCCCGTCAGGATGAGATAGGCGACCAGCGCGGCCAGCGCGAGGCCGAAGACCAGCAGTTCGCGGCGATGCTGCCGCCACGTCAGCCAGATCATGCGATGCGCCTCCTCACCCACCAGAAGGCCAGCGCCAGCAGCGCCACAGCCAGCGCGCCGAAAATCGCGCTCTCGATGCCCTGAAAGAGCCAGTAGCGGCTGGCGGGCTGCCAGATCATCGTGGAGAGCCAGCCGTGCGCATGGACACAGGCGGTGAAGGCAGAACCGGGTATCAGGTTCACTTCTCCAGTTGGGGCGCAGGTCTGGTAGATGGCGAAGGGCGGATCGATTGGCTGACCAGCCTTGCTGGCGAATCCGTCATAGAGGATCCAGTCATAGACGGTGATGTTCGTTGGGCCATTACTGACCAGCGGATCCCAGGTCTGTGTGAGTGGTGGCAGGAAGTGTGGCCGCGCCCAGACTTCGATAGGGAGCCGCACGGCGATGTAGCCGACCAGTGTGGCAAACATCGCCGGGACGACTCTACGCAGCAGCGCGCCCGCCGCGATTCCCAATGCCAGTGCGAAGAACAGGTACACGACGGGAGTTGCGCCGCCAAAGTCATAGTATTCGCCACCGAGGCCAATATTCAGCCCGAGCGGAGCGCCCCACCAGCGGACCAGCGGGATGAAAATGGCGCACATCAGCACGACAACGCCGATCACGACCGCGCAGGAGACGCCCAGCCAACGGCGGCGGGTGACGCTCTGCGTCCAGATCAGCCGGAAGGTCCCGCTTTCCAGTTCGCGCGCCACCAGCGGCGCCCCCAGGAACATCCCCGCAAGCGCGGGCAAGATGACCAGCGCTAGCATCCCATATTGCGAGAGGCGGTAGTAGGTTTGCACGAACGTCAGGCTGAGGGCATCGCACGCCGGCGAAGGAGACATCTGGCGCTGGCAGGTGGCGACGCTCAAGCCGCCCACGACCTGCTCGTAGGCCTGATGTGTCACCAGGCCGGTGACGACGAAGAATGTGACGAGCAACGCGATGGCGCCGCCGAAGACCAGCGCCGTGCGGCGATGGCGCCGCCAGGTCAGCCAGATCATCGCGCCGCCTCCTCGCGTGTATCACGTCCGTCACGGGAGGACAGCGCGGCGCCTTCTATCAGCGGCGTGTCTGCGTGCCCCTGCGCGCGCGATTGCCCCAGATAGGCCAGCGTGATGTCCTCCAGCGAGACATCCTGCTGCTGCCAGGCGGGATCGAAGATCTGCCCGTTGAGCCGCACCAGCAGCGTCGCCTGGCGGTCGGTGTGGCTGGCCTCGATGACGTTGTGCAGGCTGGCGATGGCGGCGGGATCGGCGCGCGGCCCCACCAGCCGCTTGTGCGCGCGCAGCGTCTCATCAATGTCGCCCGCCAACTGCACGCGCGCGGCGGAGAGGATGATGAGGTAGTCGCAGACGCGCTCCAGGTCGCTGATGATGTGCGAGGAGAGCAGCACGGTCAGCCCCTGCTCCAGCGTCGCATCCAGCAGCGTGCGCAGAAAGTCGCGCCGCGCCAGCGGATCGAGGCTGGCCAGCGGCTCATCCAGCAGCAGCAGATCGGGGCGCTTGCTGAGCGCCAGCGCCAGCGCCACCTGCGCCTGCTGCCCACCGGAGAGCTTGCCAGCGCGCTTCTCCAGCGGGATGCCCAGCCTGCCCAGTCGCGCCACCGCCGCCTGCTGATCCCAGCGCGGATTCAGCTTGCGCCCCATCATCAGCAGATCGGCGACCGAGAAGCCGCGATAGAGCGGATGGTCTTGCGCGACGAAGCCGACACGCGGCAGCGTCGCCAGCGGCTCGCTCTGTGACGCGTGGCCAAAGACGCGCGCCTCACCCTCAGAAGGACGCAGCAGCCCGACGGCCAACTGCAAGAGCGTCGTCTTGCCAGCGCCATTTGGCCCCACCAGCGCCGCGATGCGCCCGGCGGGCAGCGCGAACGAGCAGTCGCGCAGCGCCCAGTGGCGGCCAAAACGCTTGCCGAGTCCAGTCGTCTCCAGCGGGATCGCCGCATCCCGCTCCACTCGCTCAAGAGCGCTCATGCCGTTCCCTCGCTTTCGGTGGTCGTGGCGACGCTCCAGGCGCCCTCGCGAAAGGTGGTGTTGAAGAGCGCCAGGATGCTCTCGTCGTCCAGCCCGGCCTCGTGCGCGCTGGTTAGCCAGCGCAGCAGGCTGCGACGCAGGGCGGCCTGGCTGGCGGGCGAGGTCGCCCCCAGCGTCCGCAGGATAAAGGTGCCCTGGCCTGGTCGGCTGGCTACCAGCCCCTCACGCTCCAGCTCGCGATAGGCCTTCAGCACAGTGTTGGGGTTGATGATGACCTGCTCGACAACCTCGCGCACGGTCGGCAGCTGATCGCCGACGTTGAGCATGCCCAGCCGCAACGCCTGCTTGACCTGCTGCGTGATCTGGAGGTATGCGGGTACGCCCGAGCGGGTGTCCAGATGAAACGCGATCATGGGGCTGCTGTCCCTCCGGCTTCATCACACTATCTCGCTATTGTGCTAGTGTGATAGCACAAATATAGCCGGGAGCCGGAAGGCTGTCAAGGGGCGTGGTAATTGTGTTCTCGGCCTTGATGCAGATTGAATGCCAGGCGCCGATAGGTCGCTGGTGGTGGCTGGCGGTTGAAACCGCGCCTGGGAGGTCCGCGGGCCGCGAAGCTCGGCTCCGCCTGCCGCCTGCGCGGACTGGGTCAGGGCAGGTGATTCCCAGCCTGCGGGGACAGGCTTCGCGGCGGAACGCCCGTAGCTGCTGGTTTACCCGCCCGTAGCCTCGCGCCAGAAGATGACCCGATCAACAAGTGAAACATCTTGATGGCCGCGGCTCCTTCCCCATCGCGCCAGCTACAACGCTGCGTATAGACAGGCGAGCGTCGGCTGTGTATCATCCTCTCGTCCGGGCGTCGCGCGGCGCGCTGGTGTCGCGTGGTCCAGCAGCCGCGAGCAGACGTGAGCAGACGTGAGCAGACGTGAGAAGGGGAGCGAGGTCATGAGTGATGACGCGGTCCAGTCATTTGGCGACAACGATATGCCGCCGCTGTTTCACGATGCGGATCAGAAGGCGATCCGCGCACAGCGGTTCTACTTCGGCTGGCTGAAGTGGGAGCTGATTCTGCTGGGGTTGGGCGTGCTGGTCGGCGCGTTCAATGGCATCACAAAGAGCGTCGGGCCGGTCTCGCTGGTTGTGGCGCCGTTCCATGTCTTCGGCATACGCATCACGACGCTCACCTACTTCGAGATCGCCGAGGCCGCGCTGCTGACCCTCGCGCTGCTGATGCGTCTGGCGCGCGTCATCACCCGGCCTGAGCGGCTCTGGTACGAAGCGCGCGCGGTCGCCGAATCGGTCAAGTCCATCGCATGGCGCTACGCGGTCGGCGGCGAGCCATTTCAGGAGGCCTACGCGCCGGACGAACTCCAGGCGGTGCTGGACAATCGCTTTGGCGGTATCAATACCGACCTCTCGCAGTATCACGCGCCGGAGTCGGTCTTGCGCGAGCAGCAGGTGACGCCGGGCATGCGCAACGTGCGCGCCCTGCCGCTGGCTGCGCGCAAGCAGGTCTATCGCGATGGGCGAGTGGACGATCAGGAGCACTGGTACACGCGCAAGTCGGGCTTCAACCATCGCCGCGCGCTCCAATCGCATTGGACGCTGATCGGCGTGGAGGTTGCGGCGGTGCTCGTGGCGCTGCTGCCAATCGGGCTGGCGGCGTTCCATCTCTTCCCGCTCAATCTGCAATCGCTGGCCGCCAATATCGCGGTTGGCGGCGCGGCGTGGATGCAGGCCAAGCGCTACGAAGACCTGGATGTGAGCTATAAGGTCACGGCGAGTGAGCTGCGCCAGGTCTCGAAAGACATCGAGAACCAGCAGGATGAAGCGGCCTGGGCGCGCTTCGTCGAGAATGTCGAAGGCTCGATGTCGCGCGAGCATCAGCTCTGGCGCGCCACCCGCACAGAGAACTAACGAGCACTAAACGGAGACCGAGCGAGCGGTTCGCCTTCCACAACCGCCATGTCAACCACTCCGTACAGGTGAGGTAGCCGCCTGATTGGCAGGCGCGGCGCCCCACACAAAGGAGTGGTTGGTATGCGCGGTTCGTTCTGGCGTCCTCTGACTCCGCGACTTTCCCCGTATCGGCCGCCGTGGCGATTCGCCGTTCACGCAGCCTGCCTCAGCGCGCTCGGC
>JAICVT010000114.1 GCA_025935235.1 Ktedonobacterales bacterium
GAGCCGCGCACGCCCGCGCGACGGGCGCCCAACCACCGTGCGGCGCTCGGCAGGCGTGGCGAAGACCTGGCGATCGCCTGGCTGGAGCGCGCTGGCTACGCCATCCTCGAACGCAACTGGCGACGCCGCTGCGGCGAGCTGGACATCATCGCCGAGCGTGACGGGCTGCTGGTGGGCGTCGAGGTCAAGACGCGCGCCAGCGATGCGATGGGCGCGCCCGAAGAGGCTGTGACGCCCGCCAAGCAGCGCAAGCTGCTGCTCACGATGCAGACCTACCTGATGGAGATAGGCGCCGAGCAGCGGCCCTACCAGCTCGACGTGATCGCTGTGCGGTTCGCACCCAACGGCGCGCATCTGGAGACAGTGCATTATGCGGCGGCCTTCGCGCTCGACGGGTAGCGCAGAGCGGCGCCACGCGCAACGCAGCGAGAGGAGACCCACCATGCAGGATATGTTCGACAACGCCAAGCGCGCCGCCGGAGCGATGGTCAGCCGCGCCGCCTGGGAGGCTGAGCGGACGCAGCGCATCAGCGCGATCCAGCGCGAGCTGGGCCTGCTACAGCGTGAGCGCGCCTCGCTGCTCGATCAGCTCGCGAGCGCGGTGGTCGAGCTGTCGCGGCGACGCGAAGCGATGCCGCCAGCGCTCAAGGCCATCGCCGACCGGCTCGCCACGATGGAAGATGAGGTCAGGCGCGCGCAGACCGCCATTCAGACCATCCAGTCCGAGAAGTATCAGCCGACGGCGGCGCCCTACTCTGTCAGCGTCAGCGGGCCAGAGAAGGCATGCGCCACCTGCGGCGCGCGCATGCCTGCCACCGCGCGGTTCTGCTCATCATGTGGCGCGCGCCTCTCCTGAGCCGCGCCTGAACGAAGCGCGAGCAGGATTCGGGTTTCGCGGCGGCCTTCTCCATTTAGCGACACAGCCTTGCGGTGCTATAATTCTGGATGGCGCGCACAAGATACAGACCAACCAGTGAGCCGCACAGGCAGAGTGGATGACGATGTCAGGGTCAGCAGGTATGGGTACGCATACGACACGGGCGCGGCCAGCCGCCTCCGCAAACTCACGGACGACGGTCGCGCACAGCGCCAGTCTCGCACGGACGCATGCACTGGGCCGAGCGCTTGGCGCCGCGCTGGAGCCGGGTGATGTGATCCTGCTGGTCGGCGATCTGGGCGCGGGCAAGACGGCCCTGGCGCAAGGCATCGGCGCGGGGCTGGGCGTGCGCGCGGTCATCAACAGCCCCACCTTCACGATCCTCAAAGAGTACGCGGGACGGCTACCGCTCTACCACTTCGACCTCTACCGCATCGAGTCGCCTGACGAGCTGTACACGCTAGGCTTCGATGAGTATTTCGTGGGCGACGGCGTCTGCGTTGTTGAGTGGGCCGAGCGCGGCGAGCCGACTTCGCCCGATGCGCCACTCCCCTGGCCAGTGAGCTACCTGCGCATCGAACTGCGCGCCGAAGAGCTAGAGCGCCGCACACTGACAGCGACGAGCGCTGGGCCGCGCGGCGCCGCGTTGCGGGCGATCCTGGCCCGCGCCAGTGCGGAGGACCACTAGCCGATGCTGCTCGCCATCGACACCTCCACACAGTACGCCGGCCTTGCGCTGACCGAGGGCGAGACCCTGCTGGCCGAGTTGAACTGGCGTGTCGGCCAGCATCATGGCTCCGAGACGCTGGAGCGTGCCCGCTGGCTGCTGCGCGAGCAGGGCGTCCAGATGTCGACGCTCACAGCGGTGGCTGTGGCGCTGGGTCCAGGCTCATTCAACGGCGTGCGCGTGGCCGTGGCGACCGCCAAAACGCTCGCCTTCGCACTGGGAGTCGCGCTCTATGGCGTCCCCACGCTCGACATCATCGCCTGGGGCGCGCGCCTCTCGCCACACCCCATCTGGGCGCTACTTGACGCTGGTCGCAGTGAGGTCTACGCCGCCTGCTACGATCCAGGCGACGAGCGCGCGATCTGGGGGCCGATGGCGACAGACAGCGGTCACGCCAGTGGGGAGGTGACCCTGGCATACCAGATTCTGACGCCAGCGGCGCTGGCTGAGCGTGTGACGACCAGCGCCGTCTTCACGGGCGAATGGCGCGAGGCGACCCGCGAGGCATTGACCGAGTCGCTGGGCGAGCGGGCGCGCTTCACCGCGCCGCTGGAGGCGCGGCGTGGCGCCTGGCTGGCCGCGCTGGCCGAACAGCGTGTGCGCCTTGGCCAGGCCGATGATCCACGCGCGCTGGAGCCGCTCTATGTGCGACGCCCCAACGTCACTCGCAGCGCCCGTGGGCTGGGTGGCGCGCCCGCGGCGGATCAGCGCGGAGGGGAGGAGGCAGCCCATGCGCTATAGAGTAGATGAGATGACGATGGCCGATCTGCCCCGCATCGTCGAGATCGAGCGCCTGGCCTATACGACGCCTTGGCCGCCTAGCGCCTACCGCCGCGAGCTGCAAGAAAATCGCATGGCGCACTACATCGTTGTGCGCGATACATGGCTCAAACCGCCCGAGCCGCTGGGCGCGCCGCGCGATGACCAGCATCGGCCCTTTCCGCTCTCGCTGCTGCCGGTACGTGTGCCGCCTGCCATCTCGCCTGAGGCGGCCAACATCGTCGCCTTCTGCGGCCTGTGGCACATGGTCAGTGAGGCGCACATCACCACCATCGCCGCGCATCCAGACTATCGCGGCAGAGGCGTCGGCGAGCTGATGCTTTCCTCGATGATTGGGCTGGCATATAGCGAACACGCGCGCTACGTCACGCTGGAGGTGCGCGTCTCGAATTACGTCGCCCAGAACCTCTATCGCAAGTATGGCTTCAGCCAGACGACCGTGCGGCGGCGCTACTACAGCGACAACCACGAAGACGCCTTCGTCATGTCCACCGAGAATATCACGACCGAAGCGTATCAAGAGCGCTACACTGAGCTGCGCGCGCGGCTGCTGATGCGGCTGGCGAGCGACAACAAGCCGCCCGCGCCGACTGGTGACTACGAGAACCTGAAATAGTCATCCCATCCACGTCAACGACAGTCGGCCATCCGACAGAGCGCAGGCGAAAGACAGGCGAAAGACAGGCGAAAGACAGGCGACATGCGCATTTTGGCAATCGAGAGTTCATGTGATGAGACGGGAGCGGCCATCATCGAGGATGGGCGCTTGATCCATGCCAATGTCGTCGCGTCGCAGGCCAGCATCCACGAGCGCTACGGCGGCGTGGTGCCGGAGGTCGCCTCGCGCCAGCAGCTTAGCGCGCTGATCCCGGTGGTCGAGTCGGCGCTGGAGCAGGCCGACGCCGACTGGGGCGCTATAGACGCCATCGCCGCGACCTATGGCCCCGGGCTGGCTGGCTCGCTGCTGGTCGGGCTGGCGGGCGGCAAGGCGCTGGCCGTGGCGCGCGATCTTCCCTTCCTCGGCGTCAACCATCTGGAGGCGCACATCTACGCCAACTGGCTGCGCCCCGCAGGCGAGCCGCGCCCGGCAGACGCGCCAACCGACGCGCTGGCGATCTGGCCCGGCGATCCACAGTTCCCGCTGCTGGCGCTGGTCATCTCTGGCGCGCACACCGAGCTGGTCTACATCCCGCGCCACGGCCGCTACGAGCTGCTCGGCCAGACGCGCGACGACGCCTCCGGCGAGGCCTTCGACAAGGTGGCGCGCCTGCTGGGGCTGGGCTATCCTGGCGGGCCAGCCATCCAGCGGGCGGCGGCGGAGCGCGACGCCAGCCAGCGCAATCCCTATACGCTGCCGCGCGCCTGGCTGCGCGGCACGTGGGACTTCAGCTTCAGCGGACTCAAGACCGCTGTGCTCGATCTGACGCAGGGCGGGCGCGACCAGGCCGCCGAGCGCGGGGCCAGCCGCTATCGCAAGACAGGCGAGGCGCTGGGCGCGGGCGCGGGGGTCTCGACGCCCGATGTCGCCGCCGCGTTCCAGGAGGCGGTGGTGGATGTGCTGGCGACCAAGACCGTGCGCGCCGCCGAGGAGCTGGGCGTGCGGCAGGTGGCGCTGGCGGGTGGCGTAGCGGCCAATCTGGCGCTGCGCGAGCGGCTGGCGCGCGATCTGGCTACCCGCGACGTGCAACTGCGCTATCCTCCGGTCGCACTCTGCACCGACAACGCGGCGATGATCGGCGCGGCGGCCTATTTCCATCTGGCGCTGGGTGAGCGCAGCGGACTCGACCTCGACGTGCGGCCTGGCCTGCAACTGCCCTTCGCCAGCCGCGCCCCAGCGGAGGCGTAGATCGCCGATGAGCGCGCCGAATCCCGCAGACTCAGGCTGGAGCGTCCGTGCCGCCCTCCCCGGCGATGCCGCCAGCATTATCGCGCTGGTCTCAGCGGTGATCGCGGAGCCGGTCAACAACCTGCTCACCGAGCCAGGCGAGTTTACAATGACCGAGGAGCAGGAGCGCGTTTTTCTGGCCGAGCAGGCCATCCGCCCGAACTGGGCCGCCTTTGTCGCCATCACAGACCAGCGACCAGCACGCGTCGTCGGCCTCGTGACGGCGGATGGCAAGCAGCGCCGAGCCGTGCGCCACTGCGCCAGCGTTGGGCTGTCGGTGGCGCGAGAGTGGCGGCGCCAGGGCGTCGGAGAGGCGCTGATGCGGCGTGTGATCGCGTGGGCGCGCGAGTCCGGGGTCGTCACACGGCTGGAGCTGGAGGTTCTGACACGCAACGCGTCGGCCATCCGGCTCTATGAGCGCGTTGGTTTCCAGCGCGAAGGGCTGCGCCGCCATGCCCTGCTGCGCCACGGCGACTACCTCGACGAGCTGTTCATGGCGCTGCTGCTGTAGCGCCTGCCACTCGGCGCATCCTGCTCCCCTCGCCTGCACAGCGGGGGAGGGGGCCGCGCTGGACAAAGCTCATCCGCCACGGCTAGAATTGATGCATGCCTAAGCCATGCCTGGAGCGTCAGGCGCGTCCACTCGCATCGGCCCACTCACTCGGATCGTTCAGCAGCAGAGGACCACATGAGCGCAGATTCCACATCGGGAGCGTCATCGGAGCAGCTCTTGCGCACGCCACTCTATGAGCGTCACCGCGCCCTGGGCGCGCGGCTGGTCGAGTTTGGCGGCTGGGAGATGCCCGTCCAGTATAGCGGCATCCTCGACGAGCATCGCGCCGTACGCGAGCGCGCTGGCCTGTTCGACGTCTGCCACATGGGCGAGTTTCGCGTCGAAGGCGATGGCGCGCTCGACTACCTGCAGCGGCTGGTCCCCAACAACGTCGCTCGCCTCGCCGACTTTCAGGCGCTCTACTCGCAAATTCTGCGGCCCGATGGCGGCACGCTGGACGACCTCATCATCTATCACCAGAGCGAAGGGCGCTACATGGTCGTCGTCAACGCTGGCACGATGCGCAAAGACTGGGACTGGTTCAGCGAGCACGCCGCGGGCCTCGACGGCGTCGCGCTGACCAACGTCTCCTTTGAGACAGGGCTGCTGGCGTTGCAGGGGCCGCGCGCACAGGAGATTCTGCAGCCGCTGACCGAGACGCCGCTGGCCGAGATCGCCTACTACCACTGGAAGCCTGGCGCTGTGGCTGGCGTCCCGTGCATGATCTCACGCACCGGATACACAGGTGAGGATGGCTTCGAGCTGTATTGCGCTGGCGAGCGGGTCGGGCCGCTCTGGGACACGCTGCTCGACGCGGGCAGGCCTCAGGGGCTGCTGCCCGCGGGACTCGGCGCGCGCGACACGCTGCGGCTGGAGGCGGGCTATTGCCTCTATGGCCACGAGCTGACCGAAGAGATTACCCCGCTCGAAGCTGGCCTCGGCTGGACGGTCAAGCTCGACAAGGGCGTGGATTTCATTGGCCGCGACGCGCTGCTGGAGGAGAAGACCAACGGCCTTCGACGCAAGCTGATCGGCATAGAGCTGACCGAGCGGGGCGTGCCGCGCGCCGAGTATTCCATTCTGGAGGACGGCGCGGCGGTTGGCGCGCTGACCAGTGGCGGAATGGCGCCGACACTGGGCAAGCCGATTAGCATGGGCTACATCGCGCACGGCGAGACCGCGCCCGGTACCAACGTCGCCATCGAGATTCGCGGCAAGCCGGTCCCGGCTGTCATCGCTCCTTTGCCCTTCTACAAGCGGCCACGCTAACAGCGGCCACGCTCATCAGCGGGCGTCCGCGCTTCAACCATGACCAGATCAAGGTGAGAGGAAGAACGTCATGCCCACCGAAGACCAGACCGCCAGCCTGAAATTCGCCAACACCCACGAGTGGGTGCGCATCGAAGGCGACATCGCCACTGTCGGCATCTCGCAACACGCCCAGGAAGAACTGGGCGACATCGTGTTCCTCGATCTCCCCTGGGACGACGCGGGCGAGCGCACATTCCAGGCGGGCGGCCACTTTGGCGATGTCGAGTCGGTCAAGGCAACCTCTGAGCTGTTCGCGCCGGTCAGTGGCGCGCTGATGAGCGTCAATGGCGCGCTGCAAGATCAGCCTGAGCTGGTGAACCGCGAACCGTATGGCGCTGGCTGGATGCTCACCATTCGCATCAGCGACCCCACCGAGCTGGACAGGTTGATGGACGCCGACGCCTACGCCCAGTTCATCAACGAATCGCACTGATCAGCGCCAGGCCGCCCGCGAGGCCTGCGACGCCGCGCGCCGTAACGCTTCAGTAACGAGCGTGTGGCATCCTCTCTATCGTGATGAGGCCGCGCGTGGGAGTTCTCGGCGGCTGTGAGCGCCTGAGTGTGGCGTCATCGGGGGCCTGCATGACCGACGCGACAGAAGTCCTCGGCGCGGGAGTCGCCAGCCAGGCGGAGTCGCACGGCTCCCACCTGCGCGGGTGGCGGTTGACGCTGGGCCGTGTCGGCTGGGTCGTCTTTGCGCTCGTGGCAGTTGGCCTCAACGTTATTGCGCTGCCCGACGCCTATGGCGGCTTTGTGAACCTCGGCCAGCCCACCCTTCATGATCTGGCGCGCCTCGGACTCTCGCCAACGCTCTATACCATCCTGGCGATCGCCGTGAATGCCTCGGTACCCGTCGCCGATCTCGCCTTGAGCGTGCTGCTGATGTGGCGGCGCTCAGATGATCGCATGGCGCTCTTCTGCGCGTTCACCTTTGTCGCGTTTGGCGGCGGCGCATCGCTGTTTCAATTTGGCAGCGGAACCATCGTACCCTCGCTGGCGCATAATGCCGTTCTGCGGCTGCTGGCGCTGGCGCTCTTCGCCTCGGGCGAGGCCGCGCTGATCCTCTTCTTCTACCTCTTCCCCTCCGGTCGCTTCGCGCCTGGTTGGACGCGTTGGGCCGCCATACTGGTGATCGCTTTCTACCTCGCCGTCATCGTCAATCCCACGGTGGTGTCGAACCAGGCCAGCGGCCCCACGCCGTTCCTCGTCCCGCTGTTCTTGCTCTCCGCGGCGGTCGCGCAGGCCGCCCGCTATCGGCGCTCGACGCCCAGAGAGCGCGAGCAGACGAAGTGGGCCGTCTTTGGGCTGGCGCTCGCCGCCGTGTTTCTTGCCATTACCCTGCCGATCTTTGTGCTGGTTGTGCCGACGAGCCTTCAGAATGACCCCGTTGCGTCCAACCTGAACCCCATTTTTCAGATCGCGCTGCTCCTGATTCCCATCTTCATCACGATCGCGATTTTGCGCTCGCGCCTGTGGGACATTGACACCGTCATCAACAAGACGCTGGTCTACGGCGCCCTGACGGCGCTGCTGGCGATCGTCTATGTGGGCCTCATCAGCGGACTGCAAGCTCTCTTTGGGCTGCTCGTTGGGCGTGCCGCGAGCGATCCTCTGGCGCTGGTCCTCTCGACGCTGACGATTGCCTCGCTCTTTCAGCCTGCCCGCCGCGCCATCCAGAGCGTCATAGATCGGCGCTTCTACCGGCGGAAGTACAATGCTGAGAAGACCCTGGCGCTCTTCAGCGCCACCCTGCGCAGCGAGGTAGACCAGGAACAGCTCTACGACCACCTGCGCGCCGTGGTGAGCGAAACCATGCATCCCACCCATGTCTCGCTGTGGCTGCGCCCCTCGCCTGGCGTCCGCCGCGACCAGTGAAGCGCTCTGGCGCCGCTCTGGCGTCGCGCTGGCGCGGGCAAGAACGCACATCCGCCATATCCTGGCCCTCGCAACCTGTATATAATAGGGATGATACCCAGGGCCGCGACTTGGCCGACGGGTCAGCGTTGCGCGGAGTCCGCTGAGCGCGATTGGTGGGCAGCGCACTAGCGAGGGCAGTGAAGACCATGAGCTACGTCCCGAATACACCCGACGAGCAGCAGGCGATGCTCCGGGCGATTGGGGCTACGAGCATCGAGGATCTGCTGAAGCCAATCCCCGATGCGGTTCGACTGAAGCGCCCGCTGGATCTGCCAGCCGCGCTGCGCGAGACCGATGTGCGCCGCCTGCTGACGGCGATGGCTGAGGACAACGCCGACCTCGACCACTACATCTCCTTCCTGGGCGCGGGCAGCTACGATCATGTCCAGCCTAGCATCGTGCCGCATCTGGTCAAGCGCGCCGAGTTCTATACGTCCTACACGCCCTACCAACCCGAATTCAGCCAGGGGATGCTCCAGGCGACCTACGAGTTCCAGACGATGGTCTGCCAGGTCACTGGCATGGATGTCGCCAACGCCTCGCTCTATGACGGCTCGACTGCCGTGGTCGAGGCGGCGCTGATGGCCATCGGGCCAGGCGGACGCGGCGAAGTGCTCGTCTCACGCGCGCTCGACCCGCAATATCGCGCCACCCTCGGCGCCTACGCCCGTGCGCGCGGCTTCACGGTGCGTGAGATCGGCCTGGAGGGCGGCGCCACCTCGGCCAGCAAGCTGCGCGCCGCGCTCGGCCCAGAGACGAAGGCCGTCATCATCCAGCATCCCAACTTCTTCGGCGCGCTGGAGGACGTGGAGGCCATCGAGCAGGCTACCCACGAGACGAAGGCGCTCTTCGTCGTGACCATCACCGAGCCAGCCTCGCTCGGCGCGCTCCAGCCACCCGGCGCGTACGGCGCTGACATCGTCGCCGCTGAGGGAATGTCGCTCGGCAGCCCGATCGGGTATGGAGGGCCAGCGCTGGGCCTCTTCGCCGTGCGCAATGAGTTCGTGCGCCGCATGCCGGGGCGCATCGCTGGCAAGACCGTGGATGATCGCGGCCAGACGGGTTATGTGCTGACCCTCCAGACGCGCGAGCAGCACATCCGCCGCGAGCGCGCCACCTCCAACATCTGCACCAATCAGGAGCTGCTGGCGATCTTCGCCACGGTCTACCTGAGCGCGCTGGGCAAGCAGGGATTTGCCGAGCTGGGCGCGCAGTGCCTGCGCAAGGCGCACTACGCGCAGCAGGCCATCTGCGCGCTGCCGGGGTTCAAGCTGGCGTTCGAGCGGCCCTTCTACGACGAGTTTGCCGTGACCTGCCCGATTCCGGTCGAGCGGCTGAACGCCGAGCTGCGCGATCGCGGCATGATTGGCGGCTACGACCTCAGCCGCGACTACCCCGAGCTGAAGAACGCGGCACTCTTCTGCGTGACGGAAGCGCGCTCGCGCGACGACATTGATAAGCTGGTCACCGAGCTGGAAGACATTGTGGGAGCAGCCAAATGAGCGTAGAATCGCTGATCTTTGAGAAAGGCGCTCCCGGGCGCTCGATTCCGCTGCTGCCTGAGCTGGATGTGCCGGAGCGCCCGCTCGACCACCTGATTCCCGCGAGCTATCTGCGCGCGGAGCCTGCGCCGCTGCCTGAGGTGAGCGAGGTCGAGGTGGTGCGCCACTATACCCGCCTCTCGCAGCGCAACTTCGGCGTGGACCTCGGCTTCTATCCACTGGGGTCGTGTACCATGAAGTACAACCCCAAGATCAACGAAGATATGGCCTCGCTTCCGGGCTTCGCGCGGCTACATCCGCTGGTGGATGACAGCCTGGCTCAAGGCGCCATCAAGCTGCTCTACGAGCTGGAGCAGTACATCGCCGAGGTGGCGGGCATGGCGCGCGTCACGCTGCAACCCGCGGCGGGCGCGCACGGCGAGATCACCGGCCTGATGATTATCAAGGCGTATCACGAGAGTCGCGGCGACACCGAGCGCAATGTCGTACTGATCCCCGATGGCGCGCATGGCACCAACCCCGCCAGCGCCACGCTCGCCGACTACGTCACCGTCGAGCTGAAGTCGGACGCGCGCGGCGGCGTAGACCTCGCCGATCTCGACAAGACACTGGCGAAGCACGCGGGCAAAGTCGCCGCGCTGATGATGACCAACCCCAATACGCTGGGTCTGTTCGACGAGAACATCATCGAGATCGCGCGCAAGGTGCATGATGCGGGCGGTCAGCTCTACTACGATGGCGCCAACGCCAACGCCATCATGGGCATCACGCGGCCAGGCGACATGGGCTTCGATGTGGTGCATCTCAACCTGCACAAGACGATGAGCACGCCCCACGGCGGCGGTGGCCCCGGCGCGGGCCCGATCGGTGTGGCACAGCACCTCGTGCCGTTCCTGCCCGGCCCGCTGCCCGCGCGCGACGACTCGGGCTATTTCTGGGAAGACGCTGGCCCACAGTCCATCGGTCGCGTGCGCGCCAACAACGGCAACTTCCTGGTGCTGGTGCGCGCCTACACCTACATCCGCAGCAACGGGCCAACCGGCCTGCGCCGCGTTAGCGAGTCCGCAGTGCTGAACGCCAACTACATGATGCGCGCGCTGGAGGGCGACTACGACCTGCCGTTCAATCGCGCGTGCATGCATGAGTTCGTCCTGTCGGCGGATCGGCAGAAGAAGCTGGGCGTCTCGGCGCTCGACATCGCCAAGCGCATCCTCGACTTTGGCATGCACCCGCCAACCGTCTACTTCCCGCTGATCGTGCATGAGGCGATGATGATCGAGCCGACCGAGACCGAGACGCGCGAGACGCTCGACGCCTTCATCGCGCTGATGAAGCAGATCGCCCAGGAGGCGCGCGAGAACCCCTCGGTGATCTTGGAAGCGCCGCACAACACCGTGGTCGGGCGGCTCGACCAGACGCTGGCGGCGCGCAAGCCCAACCTGCGCTGGACGCCCGA
>JAICVT010000010.1 GCA_025935235.1 Ktedonobacterales bacterium
GCTATCAAATCAAAGGAGAATGGCTGGAGCGGAATGCGACGACGATCACCGCACTCGTCCTCATTGCGATCGGCGTCGTCGCGTTCATTGGCTTCTAACGCTTCTCAGGTTACCGCTTGCAGGCCATCTCCTGGATCTCCGCTCGACGGGCCAGCAGCCAGTGTGCGCCTGGCGGCAAGGCCCCTTGCCGCCTCACTGGCTTACTGACCTCACTCCTCCGGTGGGGCAGAGCGCAGGCGCTTGCGCTGGCTGGCGCGGCGCTTGGACTCGAGGCGGCGCTCGCGACTGGCGGCGGAGGGACGGGTCGGCGTGCGCGGCGTCTCCACGCGCTGCGCTTCTTCCAGCCGGGCGGCCATGCGCGCGAAGGCGGCCTCGCGGTTCTGCAGCTGCGAGCGGCGCTCGGTGGCCGTCACCACGATGCCGCTGGGCCGGTGCGTCAACCGCACGCCCGTCTCCACCTTGTTGCGGTTCTGCCCGCCGGGACCGCTGGCGATGAAGAAGTCTATGTCGCAGTCGCGCTCCAGCGAGGCGCGGTCGGTCGGCCAGCGCGGCGCTGGCGCGCTCAGATCATCGCTCATGTGGACGCTGGCTGCCAGGGTTGGGCGGTGGCGGCGCGATCAGCCAGTGGAACGCGCGGCGCTTGGAGGGCTTGTCGGGCGTGTTGGGCCGCGCGGCGTGAGGGGAGTTGACGCCCGCGTCGGCGGCGTCCCAGCCGTCGAGCGTATCGAGCAGCGCGTTGACGCTCTGCGCCACGCCCTCCACCATCAGATAGCCCGAAGGCTTGACCGCGTCGCCGACGAGATAGAGGCCCGGCGCCTGCGTGCGCGGCGAGACATCCGAGCCTTGCGCCATGCGGTTGACCGGCCACTCGCCGCGATACTGGCTCATTGTCAGGATGCGTATCTTCTCGCCGAAGTCGTCGCCGAAGAGGTAGCGCAGATCGGCCCGCGCCGACTCGCGCTCAGCATTCACGTCGTCGCTGCGCATCAGTTGGTGGGTGATGAGCAGGTGCTTGCCAGGGGGCGCCAGCCGCCGATCGCTGTTGCTCGGCTGCACGATCCCCGCGATGCGTTGCGTATCCAGGCAATACATGATGCCGCGATGTGGGATGACCGATTCATCGGCCAGCAGGTGTGTCTTCAGTCCGCTGGCCTCGCGTCGGGGCAGCGCGGCTGGCGCGTCAGCCGCGGGCGCGTCGGCGCTGGCCAGCAGGCGCGCGGTGGCGTTGGGGCCGATGTTGCTGACGACCAGCGGCGCGCAGAGCTGCGTCAGCTCGCCAGTGCGCTTGTCGCGCACGATGGCGCCGCTCACCTTGCCATCCTCTTGCGTCAGACTGAGCGTCTCGCGCTCCAGCAGCAGCTCGCCGCCGCTGGTGGTTACGCGCCGCTCCAGCTCGCCCGTCAGCGCCGCGCAGCCGCCCTCCACGATGCCCGGCGCGCCGTAGCGGAACATGTTGCGGGTCGTCTCGACAATCTCTGGAAACAGCACGTCGTCCAGATCAACGCTCAGCGCGAAGTGGCAGACACGCTCAAAGTAGGCGTACAGCTCCGGCGAGGTGGCGCGGGTGATGCGCTGATCGAGCCACTGGCGATAGGTCTGCGCACGCTCCTCGGGCCGTGGCTCGCGCAGCAGCATCGCATAGCCGAGCTGGACGAACTGGGCGAACTGGCGCGCGCCCAGCACGCTGGCCAGTTGCAGCACCGAGCGCGTCACGATCTGGCGTCCGCGCACATGAAACGAGGCAAAGACCTCGGAGTCGTGGATGGCGTGTGGCACGCCCAGCGCGCGCAGCATGGCCGCCAGCTCGCCATTAGTGCCGAAAGGCAGCATATGCACAGCGCCTGTGCTGACCTGCGCCCCCTGGAATGTCTTGGCCGTGAAGCGCCCGCCGGGGTGCGCCAGCCGCTCGACCACCACCACGCGCCGCCCGCGCCGCAGGAACTGCGCGGCGGAGAGCAGACCGCCCAGTCCGGCGCCGATCACGATCACATCGTAGTCCAGACTGCGGGCGGGCGGATCGCGCCGCGTCTCTAGCGCCTCGCTCGCCTGATGCGCCTGATTCGTCTCGTCGGTCTCCGGGTTCGCCGTCGTCATGCGCTCTCCATATTGACTGGTCTTCGCTCGGTTTCGCTCGGTCGCTGGCCGCGGCTAGGGCAGGTCGCGCAGGCGATAGAGCATGTCTTCGAGATTGCGGACCGTGTGATTGCGCTCATAGCTCCAGCGGCCCTCGCTGGGCGCCAGTGCGCGCAGGGCGTGGGCCAGCTCGTCGGCGCGCTGGACCAGCTCATAGACCCGCTCGCGATTGTTTGGGTTGGCGGCCACCACGTCCACTAGCTCGATCAGCCCGATCTCCCGTTTATGCTGGACAGGTGAGTTCGCCACGGTATCATCGCCACGCAGGTCGGCCAGCAGATCGGCGACATGCTCGCGCGTTTCCACCAGCACGGCGCGTCGGCGCTCGGCCAGCGCCGCCTGGAGCGCCGCCTGACGCGCCAGCGCATCGCTGGCCTCCAGCAGCCGCTGGCGGATAGCGGCCATCTCGGCGTCGTCCTGCCCATCACGTGGGGGCGCGACCATGCGCGAGGCCGAGGCGGCCAGCTCGCTCGACAGGCGCGAGACGCTGGCGTATTTGGCGGTCGCGCCATCGCGCGGCAGGCCCGCGGTCGCGCCACCGCGCTCGACGCCATCGTTGGCCTCGCTCGCCTGGGTGACCTCACTCATCTGAGCGGTCTCGCTCGTCTGAGCAGCCTGAGCGGTCTCGCTGGCGGGCTGCGCTGGCAGGGCTAGCGGCTCGACGTCTGGCTCGGCCGCCGCAACGGCCGCGAGCGCAGCAGCTGCTTCGGGCGGCGCTTCGAGGGCCACAGCCGTGGCGGGCGGGCTGGCGGGCGCGTTGACCTGAGTCGCCGCGGCGGCGATGGGCCGCGCCTGATCGAGCAGGAAGAGCAGTTCGTGCTCGCCGATCAGGATGCGGTCGCCATGCTTGAGCGCGGTCGGCGTGGTAATTTCGACATCATTGATGAAAGTGCCGTTGCTGCTTCCGAGATCGGCCAGCACATAGCGGGCGCCGTCGAAGCGCAGGATGGCATGCCGTCGCGAGGTCAGCGTGTCGCCGTCGAAGATGATGTCGCAGCCCTGGGTGCGCCCAACCGTGATCGTCCGCCCATCCAGCGTATATTCGCCGACACGCGGCGCCGACGCGCTCGCGCCGCCGTCTCCCTCGGGACTCTCAGGCGGCAACAGGCGGATGATGAGCCGCGCGTGGGTCATGTCCATCGGCACGGTGGGACGGGCTGGCTCCACAGGCATCACCTCCACCACCGGCAGAGCGCCCTGACTCTCATACAGCGGCGCATGCTCTGCCTCTGAGTCTTCCTGATGTGGCTCGACCAGCAGGCGCCCGCAGCTACGACAGAAGCGCGTACCCGGCTCATTGACGCGCTTGCACATCGGACACGTCAGCGACGCCTGATTCATCTCTGTGTCCATCCCCCACCCCCGACGCCGAAGCGCCCCCCAGCGACATGCCCGCGACCGCTCCACCAGCCGTCGCGGGCATGTCGCGGCGGTTCGTGAAGGAGTATACCACCGTGCTCAGCGGCGCCCACGCGGAGCCGACCATCCTGGCCCATCCTGGCCCATGCTGGCTCATGCTGGCTCATGCGTGGCGGGCCACTGACGCGCCCCTGAGATGTTATCGCTGATGAGCGCTCGGCGCGGCGTCGGCCAGCGCGCGATAGACCAACAGCTGGAAGTGGCGCAGCGCGCGCTCCTGGCGCAGCATCAGCCGCCCCTGCTCGAAGAAGCCAGTGCTGAGACCACGCTGCACCGATGCGCAGAGCGCCTCGTCTTCCACCTGTACCTGATTGATGAAGCGGATGAAGTCGTCCTCCTCCTCAGCCGCCACCTCCGGGATGAAGCAGTAGTCTTTCACTACCAGCGTGCGATCCACGGCCAGCGGGATGAAGTGGTTGATGGAGACATTACCGTGGCCGGGGTAGACGTTGAAGGTGAAGTTGGGCCAGAGGTAGGCATAGAATCCGGCCTGCACCGCGCCCCGCGTGGAGTAGCGCTCCGGCGTCGCGCCGTTCTGGCTCACGGCGCCATCGCTCGCGCTTTCGTCCGCGTCTCTGGCGGAATCTTTCAGCGCGCCCGCCTGCACCGAGCACCACTCATACTCGGTGATAGCATAGGTGTTGGTGTCTATCAGGCTGGTGAAGCCCTTGTGGGCGACCGGGCAGTGATAGCACTCCAGATAGTTGTCAACTACCACTTTCCAGTTGGCGGCCACATCATAGGTGTGGCGGGCGAGGCGACGCATGCGGTCGAGCGGCGCGCCCGCCTCGGTGGCCAGCCGTGGCAGTTCGCCGAGCACGCTGCTCAGCGGCGGCGCATCCTGGCGCGCCAGGTTGACGAAGATCAGCGGACCCCACAACTCCACGGGAACCGCGAGCAGGCTGAACTGTTCCGGCGCAAAGTCCGGCTCGTCTTTGGCGCCGGGGGCCGCGCGCAGCGAGCCGTCCAGGTTATACGTCCAGGCGTGATACTGGCATTGCAGCGTCTGGCCGTGGCCACACTCCACCTGCGCCAGCTCAGAGCCGCGATGGCGGCAGACGTTGACGAACGCATGGATGGCGTCCGCCTGATCGCGCGTCAGTACGAGCGGGACATCGCCGACGCGCGTGGTGAAGTAGTCGCCGCGCTCAGCCAACTGCTCGACATAGCCCGCGAACTGCCACGAGCTTCGGAAAATGCGCGCCCGCTCGATCTGGAACAGCGCCGGATCGGTGTACCAGGTGGCGGGGAGGGTGTAGCCCTGGCGCAGCGAGTCCAGCAGCGCGTCTGGCGCGTCGTCTCCAGCGGCGGCGCGCGGCGTCGCGTCAATGAGATCCATCGGTTCGTCCCTCCTCGGCCTGCGGTGGTTGTCCAGCGTCATCGTCTGGTGTCATCGTACCATCACTTCCACAGCGCACTCGCAGGGCTGGTCGCAGGCGGGGCAGCGATAGCCGCTGGCCAGGCTGTCGCGATACCAGAAGCGCTCGATGCGCAGCGCACTGTGAAAGCCGAGCGCCGCCAGCACGCCGCATAGCTGGCAGCCCCGCTGTCGGTTGACCCATGCCAGCGAGTAGTAGCGCCGCGCGCCGCGCTCAGCCAGCGCCCGCATCCCCGCGCCGATCAGGCCGGTCGCCACACCGCGTCCGCGCGCTGAGGGCGCGACGGCGATAGACTTGATCAGCCCCGTCGGCGCGCTGGCCAGCCGCGCGATGGTCTCGTCGGCGCGCGCGAGGTCGTAGCTGTGCAGAAAGGACGTCTGGAAGCTCTCCGTGTCCACGATCTCCATTGTCAGCGCGCCGATCACCGCGCCGGTCGCATCATCGGTCGCCGCCAGCGCGCTGCGGAACGGCTCGGGCGCGTCGGGCGCGTCGGGCGCGTCGGGCGCGTCGGGCGCCACGTAGCGCAGCAGGCCCTCGCGGGTGATGAAGCCAGCGCCCAGCCCATCGCGCAGCGTCGCCAGCGCCTGCTCGAACGTCTGGTCTGTCGCCTGCTCGAAGCGCGCGGCGTCTGAGCCGAGCGGGGCGATGGTGAACGGCGCTGACGGCATCGGGAACGCTCCTTCACGGTGTGCAGCCTGACTATGTTCTGGAGTATAGCGCGTCGCGTCGCCCGACGGTTCGACTCCGAACTGCCGCTGCCCTGCCGCCGATTTGGCCGATCTGGCGCGGGTTTGACAGCGCAGCGCCCGTGTGTGATTCTTCCATACGATGCCCAAACGCGCCAGCGCGATCATGGGGCGCGCGGCGAGGCCATCACTCGACTTGGTCAGGGGTGATCGGCGAGGTTGGAGAAGGAGCGACAGTGAACGACAATCAGACAACCAACTCGCCCGCAAGCAGCGCCAGCCCGCAGGCTCAGGCGCCGCTGCCCGCCGCTTCACGCCTGCCCACCGCGCTGCTCTATGATGTAGCCTTCCTCGATCACCTGACGCCCCAGGGCTTCCCGGAGACGCCAGAGCGGCTGCGCTTTGCGATGGAGATGATTGATGTCCTGATCCAGGAAGGCACGATTCCGCGCGAGCTGGTGATGCGCCTGGCCCCGCGACCCGCCACCGAGCTGGAGCTGGCCGCTGTGCATGACGCCACATACATCCGCCGCGTCAAGCGCGCCGTGGAGCGGCAGGCCGATGCGGACGCGATGAGCGGCGAGGCGGGCGTGCGCGAGCTGGATCACGAGGTCTTCGTCTCGGCTGGGAGCTGGCGCGCCGCGACGCTGGCCGCGGGCGCGCCGCTGGTCGGGCTGGACGCCATCGCCGAGGGGCGCGTGCGCAACGCCTATGCGCTGGTGCGCCCGCCGGGGCATCACGCGCGGCCCGGTGTTGGCATGGGCTTCTGCGTCTTCAACAACATCGCCGTCGCCGCCCGCTACGCGCAGCAGCGCCACGGCTGGCGCAAGGTGTTGATCGTAGATTACGACGTCCACCACGGCAACGGCACCGAGGAGATGTTCTACGACGATCCCGATGTCGTCTACTTCTCGGCCCACCAGTATCCGTGGTACCCCGGCACGGGGGCGTCGAGCGAGCGCGGCGCGGGCGCGGGGCTGGGCGCCAACGTCAATGTGCCGCTGCCCGCTGGCTCTGGCTGGAGTGTCTACGATCCCATCTTCCGCCAGGTGCTCTGGCCGGTCGCCGACCGTCTCAAGCCCGATGTCATCCTGCTCTCGGCGGGCTTCGATGCCCACTGGCGCGATCCGCTGGGCGAGATGCGGCTCTCCACACCCGACGTCTCCGATCTGACCCTGGAGGTGATCGAGATGGCGGAGCGCTACTGTGATGGCCGACTGGTGGTCGTGCAGGAGGGCGGCTATAACCTCAACGCCGTGGCGCAGTGCGCAGCTACCGTGCTGGTCGCGCTGACGGGCAGCGATGGCATCGTTGACAACCTCGGCCAGCCGCCGCCAATGGACTTCCGCTGGAACGAGGAGGCGATTATCCAGGCGCTCTACGATCTGCATGGGCTGGCGGGCTACCGGCGCAAGGCGCGCCGCCCCATCGTCCGCCAGGGCTACACGCAGCCCACCGATCCGGCGTCCACGTCATCAGCGGAGAGCGCCGCGCCGAGCGCGGCAAAGAGCGCGGCGGATGGGGATGGCGAGGGCGAGCCGCCCGAGGAGTAGGGCGCGGCCCTGGAACCCCCGCGATAGCCTCCTCGCCCACGGGGCGAGGGGGCTATCGCGGGGGTGAGGTCACGGCTCGCTAGCGATCAGCCGAATCACCGGAGCGCCGTCTTTGGCGTGCAGCCAGGTCGCCCAGTTCGCGCTGAAATCGGGCGGGGCGATCAGCACGTTGCCATTGACCAACGCGAAGACCTTGGCTGAGGGGCTGTTCGAGCCATTCGCCAGGATGTCGCCGACCGACGCGGCCTCCGAATCGCTCGCCAGCACGCCCATCCCTTGCGTATCCAGCAGCCAGCGTGTGTGCGCAGCCACGCCGTCGGTCGCGGTGGCGTCTTGCGCCACGTAGAGCCGCAGGCCATCAGGGGTCGGGCTGACGGAGAGTGTTTCATTCAGCCCAGCGCCATTGGTAGTGGTGGGGCCGCCCAGCGCGATGTCACCTGCCAGGGTCATCTGCATCTGGGAGATGTCTATGACGTAGGCTGTGGCGTCAGGGCTGCCCGAGACCAGGTAGAGTTGCGGCGAGGAGTAGCTCGGGCTCACCGCCAGAACCTCGCCGTGCATCGGCCCCGGCAGCGCCAGCGCCGCCACCGTCCGCCCTGAGCTCGGGTCGATCCGGCGGATGACGAGGTAGTGCGCGCCCTTCGCATCGCTCGCGGTGAGCGCGTCGAAGAGCCAGCCGTTGAAAGGCGAGTCGAGCAGGCGACCCTGCGCCGCCTCGCTGAAGGTCATCTGCGAGAGGTCGGCATAGGGTGTCTGCGAGGGGAAGGCCGAAGCGGGCAGGCTGCTGGCAGGTGGGGGCAGAGGCGCCGAGGTGACCAGCCCCGCATCAAGGGTCGCCGTCACCTTGCCGCTGGCCGCCGCGACGACCAGCGCGCGTACACTCAGCAGCTTGCCATGCGCGCCACCGATGCTGATATAGAGCTGCTGGTTATCGGGTGAGAGCGCTAGCGAGAGCGCCTGCGCCCCGGCAGGCAGCGCGGCGCTATTGGGCAGTGTCAGCGGCTGAATATAGCGTGTCGCGCTCGTGGAGACAGAGATGGCCACCAGCGCCTGCTGCGCGCCGTGCTGCGCAGAGGTCAGTTCATAGACCGTCCGGCCATCGGTCGCGATGGCGACTGGCAGTGATGAATCTGAGCCTGCGCTCAGGCTGCCGTTCCCGCCAGGCAGCGAGCGCACGACCTGACCCGTGCGCTGATCCACCACCAGCGTCTCGGCGACCTGCCAGCTCTGGCCGAACCCGCCGACGCTGATCACCTTGTTCGTCTCCAGCAGCGCCAGACCCGAAGCCGCCGCCGCCGGGGGATGCGCCACACCATTCGTGGTGCGCGTGGTGGCGAACGCGCCGATAGACCCCAGCGCGCCGCGCATCAGGAAGACGAGCAGGCCAATCAGCACGACGCCCAGCGCCACCGAGAGCGCGCTGAAGCGGCTCACCGAGCCGAGCGCCCGCAGCGGTCCCAGCCAGCGCTCCTCAGAGACCGCCTTGCGCCGTACTGGCTCGCGCAGATCGGGGACAAAAGGAACTGGCTCAGCGCCCAGCGAGGTGAGCAGGTTGTAGGGCGTGCGCAGCGCCACGGCTCGCGCGCCGCACGTCTCGCAGATGGCGATGTGCTCGCGCACAGCCTGCGCCACGTCAGGCGGCAGCTCGCCAGAGAACTCCGCAACCATCAACTCGGGTTCGAGTGGACAATTGAGCGGGCGCAACGTGCCGCGGCGTGTCGTGACACGGCTGTAGCGCGCATAGGGTGTTCCCGTCTCTGGCATCCTTATCCCCTCATGTCCGCTGGCTCAACGGCCAGGCTCACTTGGCTCATCGGCTGGCTCATTCGCTGGCTCCGCGCTCTCTCGGTTCGCATGTCAGACGCTCGGCAGACTCAGCCGCTCGGCGCCGCTCAGAAATCGGCGCCATCGGGCGCTTCATCCCACAGGTCTTCGAGGCTCCGCGTGATGACGCCTCCGAGCGGACGCGGCGCAAACTGACCAGTGGGCGCGGTCAGCACTGTCGGCACTGTCGGCTCTGTCGGCTCTGTCGGCTCGGTCGGCTCTGGCTCGGCGGAGGCGAGACGCCGGTCCGCGCCAGAGCCGCTCTTCGACTCCGCCTCAGACAGCAGGCGTGGCGTCTGGCGCGGCGTCGTGACGGGAACCGTCATCGGCCCAGGCGGCGCCTGCTCGGCCACCAGCGTCAGCGGCGCATCGTCCTCCGCTCCCGCGCCTCCCTCATCCGCCTGCGTCGCGCTCAGCGTCATCTGGACTCGCGGATCGGAGGGGTCGGAGGGATCCGTGGCGACTGGCGCCAGCTCGAAGGCCAGCGGCGCATCGTCAGCGGCGGCTAGCGGCTCCTCGGTGGCGACCTCCACGCTGGCGTGCGAGGCGGTCGCCTCCCAGATCAACGGGATCAGCGGCGCGTCGTCAGCGGCGGGCTGCGACGACGAGACCGCGCTGGGCATGGCGACCGCCTCGAAGGTCAGCGGCGTCATTATGCCGCTGTCGTCCAGCCAGTGCATGCGGATCTCAGAGGCATCAGGCAAGCCCGGCGTGTGCGCGGAGCTTAATTCGTAGGCCAGCGGGGTGGAGCGCGGGCCGGGCAGCCCAAAGACCCCTGAGGATTCGGGGCTGAAGGCTGTTACGGGCAGCGCATCCACAATCGGGCCGAGGATGGCGTCTGAGGCAACGCGCGTGATCAGCCCACCACTGGCCGGCGCGGCGCTGGCGGAAGGCATCGCTGGCTCAGCGGGCGCATCGTCCGCGTCGGCGACCACGGGCGTCTGCGCGCTGGCGTCTGCCATATCGTCATATGCGGCATCATATCCGGCGCCGTAGTCATCGCCGTAGTTATTGTCGTAGTCATCGCCGTAGTCGTCCTCGCGGCGCGGCGCTGACCCGCCCGTCGCTGTGCGGATGGCCGCCAGCTTGTCGCTGTCTTCGCTCAGATAGGAGACGCCGCTCAGCGCATCGCGGCTCTGCTCGGTCTGAGTAGGCGCCAACGCGTCGGGATACACCTCGCGCCCGTCGGCGTCGGCGCTCGCGGCCCGCTCGTCCTCGTCGGGCGCCTGGGCCGAGACGATGACTGGCTCCGCCACCCGCGGGGCCGCTGGCTCCGGCTCGATTGGCGCGCGCGGCAGGGCATCGCCGTAGCCCAGCTCCACAGGCAGGCCGAGCGATTGCACCGCGTGCGCGTAGCGGTCAGAGAAGAGCGCCAGCCCATGCACGATGCGCCTGCGCGCGGCGGCATTGGTGATGCCCAACGCCCGCGCGGCCTCGGCCTGGTTGAGACCCGCCACCAGATGCAGCGCCAGGCACTGCGCGTCGCCGTAGGGCAGCTCCGCCAGCGTCACACGCACCAGCCGATGGCGTAGCGCGTCGCGCGGATCGAGGCGGTCAAGCGCTTCATCCAGATGCTGGTCTCGCTGCTGGTCGGCGACGGGGCGTTTCGACTCCGCGCGGCTCGCCGGGCCAGCCGGGCCAGCGGCGCCGGGCTGGGGATCGGCCCAGACGAGCGGGCGCTCCTGCCGCTGAACGACGCCCCCAGCCTTGCGCAGCCGCCGCAGGCCACCCCGCAGCATGCCCGGCGCATCGGCGCCGCTCTGCTCGGTAAGCAGGCCCGCCACAGACGAGCCGCCGACACGCGGCATGGAGCGTGCTTGTGGGCGGCGCAGGGCATCCAGGCCGGCTTCGGTGCAGGCGCGCAACAGCCAAAGCCGCAGGTTTTCGGCGCCGTGGGGGCCATGCAGACGGCGTTCCATCCGCTGGAAGATGCGTTCGGCCAGCCGCTGCGCTTCGGCCTGGGAGCCACAGAGGCGTGTCAGATAGCGCACAACCGTTGGCTGGTAGCGCGCGATCAGCGCGGTCAGCGCCCAGGCGGCGCCAGCGCGGGCCTGGGTCGCCAGCCGCCGCTCGCGCTCAGCCTCGGCGTCGAACGCGGGTCCGCCGGTGGGAGGAAACGCTTCTTGCCAGACCATCTCCGCCTGCCTTCCTGTGGGTGGCCCCCATGTTCGCCATCCCATGCGGCGCGAGCGCGCGACGCGTCATCCTCCAGCTTTCCTTCGTTGGTGTGGTGGATGCGACGCTGGCGCGACCAGGCCTTGTCCGTGCTCCCAGTGTACCCAAGCTGATCCCTTTGCCGGTCACGCGCCGCGTGCGGCGGACACCCGGCGCATCCTGACCTCGCGTCGGGCCGAACCGATCTGAATTCGCCTGCTGTTGGCCTACGGCTGGCTTGCCGCTGGCCTGGTCGTGCGCTGGTGAGCCTCTGTCTGCTAAGACGGCCCAATGCGCAAGTTCGGTACAGGCAGGCGCCAGTATCGGCTAGCGCGCTACCACGCAGCGGGACGCAGCATAACGCATCAGAACGTGTCTGGATGGATCGAGACGCCGGACGGGTTGGCGCCTATTTGGCCAACCGCATACCAGGCGCCACTCCCTGGACGCTCCTGGGCGCTCTGCCACTGAGACGCCGCTCGCCGCGCGGCGGTTCCACGTCCACCAGCCGCGCCAGAGCGTCAGGACATGAGGAGCTACCAGCAAATGCGCACGCCCGCTAGCAGCCCGCTTCTCTCTGCCCCCATTATACGCTGGCGCGCCAGAAAAGAAATCCCCTGAACGCCTGATGTTTCCTGCGCTATGACAGGGTACGCTGTTTCTCGCGCCATCGCCGCCATCGCCCTCCAGCGCGATCAGCCGGAGCGACGAGCGCGATGGCCAATGCGACATGCGGAGAGCGCAGCGAGCAGAGAGAGAGGAGCGCGCTATGTCAGATCAGACGCCATCCGAGTCGGTAGTCAACGCGGAGATAGACGCGATTATGCGGGCGCGGATCGAGCCCGACGGGCCGGATGTGGCCGTCGCCGTCACGCGCGACGGGCGGTTGATCCACTGCCAGGGCTATGGCATGGCCCAGCTCGAATGGCGCCAGCCGATCACTCCGGATACGGTCTTCGGCATCGGCTCGCTCTCCAAGCCGTTCACCGCGACGGCCATCCTGCTGCTGCAGGCCGAGGGCAAGCTGCAACTGGATGATCCTATCACCGCGCATCTGCCTGATTACGACACGCATGGGCAGACCATCACCCTCGCCCACCTGCTGACGCACACCTCCGGCATCCCCAATTTCGTCACGCTGCCGGGCTTTTGGGAGGGCAATGTCGCGCGCGACGCCACCCACGCCGAGATCCGCGCGCGCTTCGAGGGGCTGGAGCTCGACTTCGCTCCTGGCGAGCGCTACAGCTATAGCAACTCCGCCTACTGCCTGCTGGGGATGGTGATCGAGCGGCTGTCGGGGCTGAGCTATGGCGCGTTCATCCGCCAGCGCATCTTCGAGCCGCTGGGGATGACCAGTTCGCGCTACCTGGAGCCGCACGCCGTCGTCGCGCGCCGCGCCGAGGCCTACGCCGCCATCGAGTCGGGGGACGAGCCAGGACAGAAGTCGGGCGGCTACGAGCGCGCGCTCTACATGAGCACGACGCTGCAATACGCCGCCGGGGCGCTGGCCTCGACCGCCGCCGACCTGGCGCGCTGGGATCTCGCCCAGCGCGAGGGGCGCCTGCTCGACCATGCCACGCTGGCCGAGATGCTGGCTCCGACCCATCTGACCGCTGGCCCACGCGCCGGCCAGACCGTCGGCTATGGGCTGGGCTGGGGGCTGTGGGGCTATCGCGGGCGCGCGGCGCACGGCCACGCGGGCGGCGTGCCGGGCTATACCTCATCGTATGTGCGCTTCGATGCGGAAGACCTCGCCACCATCGTGCTCTCCAACCAGCATGTATTCGATTCCGCTGGGCTGGCCGAGCCAATCGCTGCGCTGCTGCTCGATCTGCCCACGCCGCGCCACACGCTGGTCGCGCTGGGCGCCGATGCGCTGGGGCGCATGGTCGGTTCATATCGAAGCGTCCACGGCGACACGCTGGAGATCACCCTGCGCGATGGCGCCTTGCGGGCGAGCGGCGAGCTGAACGCCGAGTTGATCCCCATCTCTGAGAGCGCCTGCGTCTCCGCCAGCGACCCCGACCGCGAGCTGCGCTTCGCCGACGCCGGGCCGGATGGCTTCGAGCGAGTCACGGGCGTCGTGCCATTCTACTGGTTTGAGCTGACGCGCACGTCCGGCAGAGCCGGATGACTCCTTTGTGACGACAGTGCGAATCATGCGCATCGCCGTGTGGCGCCGCTGTGACCACGCGAGCGTATGCTCACCATAGGACGCCGTAGCGAGGAGCGCCCTACAACCGAGAACACGGCAGGTGACGAGAGGGAGACGATCATGGGATGTCTGATTAGCGCGCTGGCGCGGCTGGCCTTCATCGGCGTCTGGATCTGGTCGCCGCTCGTCACCCGCGCCTTCCACGGAACCTGGCTGGATGGCTGGCTCTTGCCGCTGCTCGGCGTACTCTTTCTGCCGATCACCGCGCTCACCTACGTACTGGTCTATACGCCAGGCGTGGGGGTGACGGGCTGGAGCTGGCTCTGGGTAGCGCTGGCGGTCCTAGTTGATCTGGGGACGCATAGCGCGGGCGCGCGCTCCAGCCAGCGGCGCATGGCCAGTCGCCGGGCGGCCGCAGGCGCGTAGCCTGCTTCGCGCCCCATCGCTGGCGTGGTGGAACGGAACAAACGGAGGGGAAGCGACGCCGAAGAACGGCGTCAGGTTCATGGGAAGGAGACAGGAACAGATGACAAAGTCGCAAGTGACCAGGCTGTGGGTCCTGGGAATCATTGTGGGCGTCGTGGGCTTCATCATCGCGGGCATCAGCGTTGGATTGATGCTGGCGAACGGTGGTCAGTGGATACCAGCGGCCGCCCCGAACAACTACGACTTCGTGCCGCGGCTCGATAGCTACTTCTGGACGACGCTGGGCTTCACGATCGTCGGTGGGGTCGTGATGATGGCGGGCGCGTTGGCGCAACTGGTGGCCTGGGTAGGCGCGCTGGTCAACACCTATCCGCTGGCGGACAAGACGTGGTTCGTCATCCTGCTGGTGGGTGGGCTGATCGGGTTCGCGTTCGGCCTGGCGCAGCTCGCCGTAATGGTGGCCTATCTGATCGCTGGCCCTGACGGCAAGGCCACCCAGCGCGAGCTGGCGACGCCAGCTCAGCCAGTGGAGCGACCGACCACGACATTCGCTCCGGCGAGGTAGTGGCTGGCGCCCGGCGCGAGTATGGCAAGCTCACAGATGCGAGTGAGACGCGATTGGCAGCGTGTAGGCGCGCCAGTCGCGTCTCGTTGTGTCTCTATCCCCACTTCTCTTTCAGTGCCCGCCTCATCTCGCTCTCACCGGCTTTTCATCAAATACTATCGCGACATGTTAATGATTTGACAGGTCGCTCGTTTGATGTAGTGCTACGCAAATGTGAGTAGTCCGTCCTCACTTCATCTCTTTCCTCTCCGTGTGTGGCTGGTAGCGAGGCTCGACTGGAGCGCGATTCCCCAGCGGAGGTCGCTGTGGATCGCGCAGGCGGCGTCGAGGAGGGAACTCTATGCCGAAACTTTGGACCTGGATCAAGGCGCAACCCCGACGGCGGGCGGTGCAGGCGCTGACCCTCGCGATCGTCGCGGCGGTCAGCAGCGCGCTCCCCGTGCTGGGTGGCGCCAGCGCGACACTCGTGCGGGCACAGAACGGCCCGCCGCCCCTGCATGCGCACTCCGGGCATCACATCCTGCTGACCGGAGCAGTGCCCAATGCGCTGCGCAAGGCGAAACGGGTGGGGGTGGAGAGCGGTGCGCATCAACTCGACCTCGTCATTGCGCTGCAACTCGCCGATCTCCACGGGCTGGCGACCCTGCTGGCCAACCAGCAGAATCCGAAATCCTCACAGTATCACCACTATCTCACGAGCAAAGACTTCACCTCGCGCTTCGCGCCCTCGGCCCAGGCGGTCAACGCAGTGCGGCAGTTCCTGGTGAGCCAGGGGCTGAAGGTGACGAGCGTCTCATCCAACCGCACGCTGATCCATGCGCGCGGCACGGTGGCGCAAGCCAACCACGCCTTTGGCGTCACCCTGACGCGCTATCAGTTGGGCAAGCGCACGGTGTATGGTCCCGACCGGGCGCCCCAGATTCCCGATGCGCTGGCGCCCTATGTGGTGACGGTGGCTGGGCTGGACGATGTGACGGTCGCGCAGCCGCTCCTGCAACACGCCGCCGCGACAGCCGCGACAAAGGCGACCTCGGCGAACGCCACCCAGGCGACGCTGCCTGCGAGCGGACCACTCGCGGGCGCCAATGGTCCCACCCAACTGCGCGGCGCCTACGATGTTGCCAGTCTGATCAGCGCGGGTGGCGATGGCGCTGGCCAGTCGGTGGGCATCTTCGAGCTGGCGCCCTACATTCCCGGCGACTTTTCCACCTACGAGTCGTACTACGGTATCACGGGAGTGAGCGTCAACAACATCTCAGTGGACGGCGCCGCGGTCACCTGCGCGACGGCGGGCAGCAGTTGTGACAATGGTGGTGTCGGCGAGGCCGACCTGGATCTCGAAGATGTATCGGCCCTCGCGCCCAACACGACGCTCGACGTGTGGACTGGCCCGAACTCCGGCCAGGGCATTCTCGACACCTACAACTCGATCGTCACGAATGACCTGGATGCGTCGGTCACGACGAGTTGGGGCATCTGTGAGCCGCTATCGGGCAGCTCCTTCCTCAACGCGCTAGATCAAATCTATGCGCAGGGAGCGACGCAGGGGCAGACGATTGCGGCGGCGGCGGGTGACTATGGGTCAGATGACTGCCGACATAGCACCGGGACGGTGAGCAGTTCACCCAATGTTGACTCACCCGCGAGCGACCCCTATGTGCTAGGCGCGGGCGGCACGACGCTGACGCTCAGCGGCAGTTCCTATGGCTCCGAGACCGTCTGGAATCACGGCGGCTTCGGCACTGGCGGTGGCCTGAGCAGCAACTTCGCTGAGCCGTCCTGGCAGGTGGGCGCGGGAGTCGCTAACGCCTATAGCACCGGCGAACGCGAGGTTCCCGATGTCGCGGCGGACGCTGACCCGAACACCGGCTATTCGGTGTACTGCACGTCAGTTCCCGGCTGCAATGGCTACGGGTGGACCGAATTCGGTGGCACGAGCGCGGCGGCTCCGCTCTGGGCGGGCGTGATCGCCGACATCAACAGCTATCTGTCCGCCAGCGCACACGCGCCGCTGGGTTGGGCGAACTCGACCATCTTTACGCTGTTCAGCAACGCCCAGACCTACGCGCCCTTCCACGACATCACCAGCGGCAACAACGACACGGACTTCGGCGGGACAGCCTACGCGGGCGATTATCCCGCGACGACCTGCTACGATCTGACGACCGGCGTTGGCTCGCCCGACGCCTGGAACATCGCGCGCGATGTGCAGGCGGGTGTCGCGCAGAATGGCGGCGGCGCCTGCCCGGCCTCACCGACCGCGACCAACCTCGTGCAGGATGGCGGGTTCGAGAATACGCCCTCTGGCTGGACCCAGTACTCCAGCGGCGGCTTCCCGCTGATTGGGGCCTTCGGGCAGGCGCATTCGGGGCAGGCGGTCTTCTTCCCGTGCGCCTATCCCGATTGTGATGACCGCGTCTGGCAGACGATCACGGTTCCCACAGCCAGCTCGTTCACCAAGGCGCAACTGGCCGTGTGGATCAACACGCAGTCGCTCTTTCCAGAGGTGATGACCAATCCGCCCTGCGTGGATCACCTGTATGTGACGCTCTCCACGACGGATGGCACGGTAGTTCCCGGCGGGCAGGTCATCGGCAGTTGCGTCAGTTCTACCGTCTTTGGCTACCAGTACGAGAGTTTTGACGTGGCGAGCCTGCTGCAAGCGCACGCGAACCAGCAACTTGTGCTGACGCTGCGCGGAACCACAACCAACGAAGCGCCCTATCCCACGGACTACACCGGCTGGTTCATTGACGACGTTTCGCTCGATGTGTCGTAGCCATCCCTGACGCTCCTTGAAGCGCAGTGACGGTCCAACCGTCAGTCGCGCGTCACGAGCGACGCCCGGACGTCCGGGCGGTGGGCAGAGACAGAGCCGCGGACGCGGCATTGGGGAGAAAACTACCGTGCGACGATATTCTTCGACTCGTTCGAGCGGGCGGCGCGGCGCGTCGCAGCAGCGTGTGACCACATCGGCAGCCATCCAGACAGCCACTCGGGCCAGCGATCATCTGACTGAGCGGCTGGCGAGCATCGAGCAGCTCGTGCAAGCGCAGCAGGCGCGCATCGCCGAGCAGGAGCTGGAGCTGACCCGGCTCCGCACGGCGCTGGCGGCGCCCGATACGACCGCTGCGTTCGATGCGACTTCAGCGAAACCCAAGAATGCGGGCATGCAGACCAGCCGACGCGCCCTGCTGATGGCAGGCGGGACGGTGGCGGCCATCGCGGCCTTCGAAGTGGCGACCAGCCATGCGCCTGTCGCCCAGGCGCATGGCGCCAACGCCTCGAACGCCGGGAAGGCGGCGCTAGGTGGCGTGGCCTGGCAAACCGGCACAGTGTCAGCCGACGAGGAGACGCTGGTGAAACCGTCGAGCGCGGGCTACCCCAGCAACGATATGCTGCAGGTGCAGCTTGGCACAGGCACGATCTACCAGGCCGTCCCGCTGAAGGCGGCCATCACCGCCTATGACACGACCACTAACAATATCGGCGTGTACGCCACCTCCTCGACCGGCTACGGCCTGTATGGAGTGACCAACTCTGGCAACGGCGCGACGGGCGCCGGGCTGAGCGGCACGGCCAACACCGGCGTCGGCGTGGCGGGCATGAGCGCCGCGGGCATCGCCGTCTCGGGCAATAGCACGACTGGCCTGGGCGGCTCCTTCACCGGCGGGCAGGCGCCGATCGCGCTGGGGCTGTCTGGCTCGGCGGGCGCGCCAACCACTGGCAGTCACGTCGGCGGCGAAGTCTTCGGCGATGTCAACGGCGAACTGTGGGTCTGTGTCGCCAGCGGCAGTCCTGGCTCCTGGACAAAGGTGGCGCATCTGGCGCCCGGCGCAACCAGCGGCGGCGCCATCACCTACCTCTCCAAGCCCATCCGCCTGCTCGATACCCGCTCCGGCGCCACCGCCGCCCACACCCCCGGCTCGCCCTATCTGGCCAACACCACTCACACCATCAGCGTCGCGGGCCTCACCTTCCAGGGGGTACAAGTCCCCGCCACCTGCGCGGGCGCCATTGGCAACCTGACGGTGCTGGGGCTGACCGGGCAGGGCAACTGGGTGACGCTGACCCCGGCAGGCGCGGGGTTCTCGGGGACCTCCAACATCAACTTCGTCGGCGGGCAGTTGGACTCCAACTTCTACAATGTCGGGCTGACGGGCGGTAGTCTGGATGTCATCATGGGGGTCGGGACCAACAACACGGGCGGCAACGCCAACATCATCCTCGATCTCTACGCCGTCATCTCGTAGCGCCATCCCATAGCGCTATGGGATAGCGCTATCTCGTAATGGCATGGCCCGCTGACTCACTCCCGCGCTGCAGCGGAGAGGGTCGGCGGGCCGCGCTTTTCGCTCACTCTTCGCTCGCCGGTCGCTACACTCGTGTCGCCAGCCGGGCCGCTAGGCCTTACGCCGCCGCATGCCGAAGCCGAACAGCAGAATCAGCCCGACGATGGCGACGATGGGGCCGATCACCGCCCAGAGCATGCTGCCGCTCATAACGCTGCCCTGCAGCACACCAATGCCCTGGAGGGTCCACACCAGGCCCACGAGGACGATGATCACGCCCACCACAGTGACGATTGCTCGCATGTTCTCGCTCCACTTCTCAATCCTGGTCGCTCGCGCCACGATCCTGTGGCGTCGCAACCTGGCATACACTGGAGAGTACGCGACGGGGATACGCCTGCCTGGCCGAGCGACTCGCGGCGCGTGAAGCAAAGGGATCACGAAACTCAGGGTCGAGATGGCGAGGAGGGCTAGAGCCGATACCGAGGAGCGCGCCGCTCGCTAGGGCGTCAGGATCAACTTGCGCCGCGCGAAGGCGGCCTGCGACTGCCACGCCTCGCCCACGCGCGCCAGCGGCATGATCTCGCGATCAACCGTGCAGCGGCCAGTGGCGGCGTGCGCCAGAATCTCGGCCAACGCCTGCGCCTTCTGCTGATGGGTCAGCGCGTTATTGGTGTAGCCCAGGATGTGATGCAGTCGGCTGCGCACCGTGGCCGACTCAAAGCGCGCTGTCGGCCCCGCCGCTGAGCCGATGTTGACCAGCCGCCCTTCGACGCCGAGCGCCCGACCAGCGGCTTCCGCTGGCGCTCCCCAGACCGGATCAATGACCAGGTGCAGTGGCCCCTCACAGGCGGCGACGATGCGCTGGTACAGTACGTCCGCGTCGCCTCCGGTGAGGTCAACCGTGGCGTCGGCGCCACGCGTCAGCGCGCGAGCGAGCGCCATCTGGTCACGCGAGGCGGCGATCACACGGCCAGCGCCGAGCAGCTTCGCCACCTGCACGGCCACCTGACCGACCGCGCCGCTGGCGCCGAGCACTAGCGCTTGCTCCCCCGGCTGGAGCTTGCCGCGCCACGTCAGCGCCATCCACGCCGCGATGGCGGAAAGACCGAGCGCCGCGACCAGGTCATCCGCCACATCGTCAGGTAGGGGCAGCGCGGCGGACTCATCGGTGACGGCGTAGGCCGCCATGCTGCCATCGCCTGGCTTCATCCCGGCGTCACACGGAAACCAGACGCGCGCGCCGGGCGCCAGCGCCTCGCCCTCCACGACGACGCCAACGCCCTGCACACCGGGGATGTAGGGCAGCGGTGGAGCGCCGAAATACGACTTGCCCGTGGCGCAGAGGAGATCCAGCGGGCTGATCGGCGCCGCTGTGACGCGAATCAGCGCCTGGCCAGCGCCCCGGCGCGGAACCGGGCGCGCCTGATGCTCTGGCGCCGCGCCATGCCGCACCAGCACGGCAGCGGGCATCTCAGCGCTCGCCATTGTCATCCTCCCGCCACATAGACAATAGACACTACGACGCCGTCGAGGGCCACATGCGGGTCGCCCGTCCAGCCGAAGCCAGCTTGCGGCTCCCCGCGCATCGCGGCGATCAGCCTTCCTCGCCTTGCGCCGCGCCGCCGCCAACGGCCTTTTTGACATAGGTGTAGGGATTGTCCAGCAACTCAACCTTCGTCTGCTCTGGGCACATCACCTCTTGCCAGGCGCTCTCGCCCATCTGCGAATACGCATACTCAACCGTGCTAGCGACCGCCTGCTTGGCTCGCGCCAGATTGATGTCGCGCAGTTGGTGATCGTACTTCAGCACGCGCCCATCTACCATCACCGTATGCACGTCGCCGCGACAGGCCTGGAACACGACATGGCCATAGGGATTGATGAGTGGGAACATGGCTGGTGAAGCGTCGTTCTTTATGAGGACGAGATCGGCGCGCTTGCCCGGCGTGAGGCTGCCGACGAGGCCATCCATGCCCAGGGCTTTGGCGCCGCCCATCGTCGCCCAGTTGACGACCTGGTCGGCGCGCAGGAAGTTGTTGACGACCGTCTCGTTGTGCTGATGCGCCTCCAGATGCGAGCGCGCGCGGTCCGCGTTGAGGGTCGCGCGCATCGCCGAGAAGAGATCAGCGCTCCACCAGACGCTCGTATCCATCGAGAGCGAGACGGGTATGCCGAACTGGCGCAGATGCCAGGTGGGTGAGTAGCCCTGCCCCGCGCTATCCTCGCTCTCGCTGGAGATCGAGGTATACGCGCCCGCCGCGGCGATGCGCTGGTACGAGTCGTCAGACAGCGTGCTGGAATGAACGCAGATCGTGGAGGGGTTCAGGAATCCGTTCTCGGACATCAGACGGATGCCAGTGTCGTTGGTTGCGCCCCACACGCCCGCGTGCGTTGTGACCGAAAGCCCGAAGTCGCGAGCCGCCTCGAAGGCGCCTTTTTCCGGGAAGGCTGGGTCGCCGGTGACATCGAAGGCCATCTGCATGCGCAGCATGTCGCCGCGACCATCAATGCGTCGCTTAATGAAGTCGGCAAACTCTGGCTTTCTGGACCACTCCCACGGCGCGCCCAGCAGGTTGCCATAGGCCAGCACAAACCGTCCGGGAACCGCTTCGAGCGCGTCCACCGCCGCATCGGCATGCTGGGTTGTCTGGAGGCCATGCGACCAGTCAACCGAGGTCGTGACACCAGCGTCAACCGCTTCGATGGCGGCGAGCAGGTTGCCCGCGTAGATGTCCTCTGGCCGGAACATCTTGCCCCAGTTGATGTAGTAGAACATGAAGTAGTTGGTCAGCGTCCAGTCGGCGCCGAACCCACGCAGCGCCGTCTGCCACATATGGCGGTGGGTATCAATCATGCCGGGCATCAGGATGCCGTCGCTGGCATCAATCTCCACGGCTCCATCCGGCGCGGTGAGGCGCGGCCCGACCGCCGCGATGCGCTTGTCGGCGACGAGGATGTCGCCTCCCTTCACGAGGCCGATGGATGGGTCCATGCTCAAGATGGTGGCGTTGCGGAAGACCACCGGGCGGTCAGGCAGAAAGTCGTCAGCGACCGGCGCACGATTCACGCTCATGTTGCTCACCTCGCTGTATCCCGATCTTCGGGAAGGAGAGCAGCCGCGGCCTGGCTAGAGTGCTCGAGGTGTAGCGCGCCGGCGTGGGCCGGTCGCATGGCCGCGCCGCCTGCGTCCCAAAGGCCGACTGACCCATCCACATGGAAGGGGCGGGCGCCTGGTTGTCCGCCATGCGGACAAGCGTCCGCTGCAAATGCTACACACTAGTGGCACGGTTGTCAAGAGGTTATGTCGTGTGTCACTGGGTCAGTTCGCCTGCCTCAAGCTCCAGCAATTGCTCCGTCCCATTGGCAGTTCAAGGCAGGCGCTCGCTGAGACGGTTCGTGCGCCTCTCGCGTATATTCAGTATGGCTACCAATCGGCGGCCTCGCTGAGAAGGCGGAGACCTCTATGCGCGCTCGCTGGTTCGCGTTCCTTGCCATCGTACTTGTGGCCTCTTGCGCATGCAGTGGCGTGCCGATCGGCTTTGCGCATCATGCGCCTACCCCGTATTACGTGCAGGATACCTCGCCGTCCGCACTCGACCTCACACTGGTGGTCTTCATGCAGGGGACTGAGCCCTTCACACCGTCCCCAACCACCAGCATTGAGGTCTATTTCAGTGTGCCAGGTCACCTCATCGCGTTTCATGGTGGTGAAACCCTTGCGTGCAACGGGGCGGCGCCGATGACGCTGGGGAACAAATACGTTACCCTGAAATACCCCACAGCCGCCGTTGCGGGCAAGCCGTTCGCCTGCGTCTATACCTCCAGGGGGCATACCGCACAGATCCAGGCGCTCTTGCCGCCCGCGCCGCAACTCCTCTCGCCGACGCAGGGGGCCACCGTGCTTCGTCAGGCCGCGCTGCTGGTGACCTACCGGGACATCAGCGGCAAAGCGGAGATTGACGCATTCAGCGGCGCCAATATCCCGCCTGAGGACACGTCAGTGAAGATCACCACGCCAGGCAGCATGACGATCGACACCACCAACTTCACCGCAGGTCCAGGGCGAATCGAGATTGACGAAACACCTGCTGTGCGTGTCCTCTCGACGGGCGGCTTTCACTCGTTCATCGTGCAGCCCAATGCCTTCGCGGAGGCACAGGTGACCTGGGTGTAAGAAGCCGCGCCTCCCACCTGGAGGTCGTTCATGACCGATCTAGCATAACCTGGCAGCGCACGAACCATACCGCCAGAAGGCGCAAAGAAGGCCCGATAAGGCGAGCAAAGTAGTAGACACACACCCTTGGTTGCGCGTATGCTCATCCAGGGCTGGCGCCGCGCCATCTCGCTGCACGAGATGGAGGCCGACGCGATACACCATCGCCTACCACTCTGGCGGCGCGCTGGCGGGGCGCCTACATGAGGAGACATCATGCGCGGCGAGACAGGGCCTGACTTCATCGAGGCGCTGGCGCGTGGCCTGGATGTCATGCGCGCCTTCGGGGCTGCTCGCCCGGCGATGACACTGAGCGAGGTGGCGACCGCCGCTGAGTTGGCTCGCCCCACCGCGCGGCGCATTCTGCTGACGCTCGAAGAGCTTGGCTATGTCCGCGCCACGGGTGGCGTGTTCACCCTGACACCGCGCGTGCTGGAGCTTGGCATGGCCTACATTGGCTCGACCAGCGTCTGGGAGATCGCGCGCCCCCACCTGGAGTGGCTCGTCGCGCGCACCGGAGAATCCTCGTCGCTGGCGCAGCTCGATGGATCGGACATCGTGTATGTCGCCCGCGTCGCGGTTCCCAAGGTCATCACGTTCGCCGTCACCATTGGCACGCGCTTCCCCGCCTTGCAGACCTCGCTGGGGAAAGCGCTGCTGGCGTGGCTCACGCCCGAAGAGCTGGCGCGCACACTCGCCGAGCCGAGCCGCTCGGGCATCACGCCTCGCTGGAACCCGGACACGGACGAGCGCGACCGCGTGTTGAGCGAGGTGCGTGCGCGCGGCTGGGCGCTCACCGATGAGGAGCTGGCGCCGGGCATCCGCTCCATCGCCGCGCCAGTGCGCGACAGCGCGACCCATGTCGTCGCGGCGCTCAATGTCAGCGTGCATGCCGCCGAGACGAGCATCGAAACGCTCACCACGCAGTATCTGCCGCTGCTCGTGCGAACCGCTGAAGCGATCAGCGCCGACTGGACACTGCGCCGCAGCCGCCCGGAGATCACCGTCACCGTCCACTCGTAGCGCCGCCTCGCAGCGCCGCATCAACTTGACATCCCCTTGCGCGGCCATCTACCATGTTCAACGGACACTTGTCCGTCATGCGGACGCCCGTTCGCGAGCGCGACCCGCGCGACCAAATGAAGGCAGAAGCCCGATGCCAGAGCAGGGCCAGCAGAGCCAGACTGATAGCCAGACCGACGCGGGCCAGCGACCGGGGCCACTGGATGGCTTGCTGGTCGCTGACTTCTCGCGGGTGCTGGCCGGCCCGTACTGCACGATGCTGCTGGGTGACCTCGGCGCGACGGTCATCAAGGTCGAGAGTCCCACGGGCGACGACACACGCACGTGGATGCCGCCAGTGCGCGATGGCGTCTCGACCTACTATCTGGCCATCAACCGCAACAAGCGGTCGGTGACGCTCGACCTCAAGGATACTGATGATCTGCGACTCGCGCGGGAGCTTGCCGCGCGTGCGGATGTCCTGATCGAGAACTTCAAACCCGGCGGCCTCGCGCGCTTCGGGCTGGACTATGAGTCCACGAAAGCGCGCAACCCCGGCGTGATCTACGCCTCCATCAGCGGCTTCGGGACTGCGGCGGAGGGCGCGTCGCTGCCCGGCTACGATCTGGTCGTGCAGGCGATCTCTGGCCTGATGAGCCTGACGGGCGATCCAGCGGGGCCAGCCTATCGCGCGGGCATCTCGGTCTTCGATGTGATGGCCGGGCTGCATGCCGCGATTGGCATTCTGGCGGCGCTGCGCCACCGCGACCAGACAGGCGAGGGGCAGCAGGTGGAGCTGAGCCTGATGGCCTCCGCGCTCTCAGGGCTGGTCAACCACACCTCCGCCTATGTGGCGGGCGGCGTCATCCCGATGCGCATGGGCAACGCGCATCCCAGCCTGTTCCCCTACGAGCCGCTGCCGACCGCCGACAAAGACCTCATCATCATTGCGGGCAACAACGGGCAGTTTCGCCAGCTCTGCGATGTTCTCCGTCTGCCCGACCTGCCCAATGATCCCCGCTTCATCAACAACGACGACCGCACGCGCAACCGTGAGCAACTCCGCCCGCTGCTGGTCGAGCGGCTGCGGACGAAGAGCGCCGATGAGTGGTTCCATGCGTTGAGCGCGGCGGGCGTCTCGTGCGGCCCGATCA